>JAZNVO010000063.1:0-3758 GCA_045592885.1 Alphaproteobacteria bacterium | reverse complement strand
CCCGTTGCCTTATTTCTGGAGGAGTCTAAACGATAAAAAGCTCTGAACACTTCGTCTCTTTTTTCTTTCGGAATACCCGGTCCATTGTCATCAAACATTAAAAAAGCCTTTTTATTACGAATACCTAAAGTCAATTTTGTTTTTTTCGCATATCTGGCCGCATTTGTTAAAATATTATTAACCGCTCTTGATAAATCATTGAGTCTTCCGGTAATTTGAACACTTTCTTCAATATGAAGAGAAATATCCTGCTCCGTTTTTCTTTGTTTTTCAACCAATTGCTCAACCAATTCATCCAAACGAAACAACTGTGGCGTTTCTTTACCTTCCCCTCTGGCAAAGGAAAGATAGCCATTCAACATTTTTTCCATTTCATCCACATCTTCCGTTAAATCGCTGGTCGTTTCATCTTTGGGCATCATTGAAAGTTGCAACTTCATTCTTGTCAATGGCGTTCTCAAATCATGTGAAACACCCGCCAACATCGTTGTTCGTTCACTCAAATATTTCAAAATTCTGTCTTTCATCAATAAGAAAGCTTGCCCCGCTCTTTTAACTTCCGTTGCACCGGCCGGTTTAAATTCAACATCATGTCCAATCCCAAAAAGCTCTGAGGCACGAGCCAACTTTTCAATGGATCTTACTTGGTTTTTCATAAACAAAAAAGCAATTAAAAACAACAAAATCGAACAACCGATTGTCCATCCTAAAAAGACAAGAACAGTTGAGCTGTAAAAACGTTTTTGAGGAATCAAAACCGTCAACATTCCTTGAGGCAATTGAAGTAAAAGACGCAATTGTTTTTGAGCAATCTCATTCATATACACAGGATAATCCAAAGCATCCAATTCTTCGGTTAAATGACCGATAAAAGCATCTTTTTTATTCAAATTCTGAAAAGGAATCATCTTTCCTTCTTCATAATATATCTTCAATGACAATGCATTTTGTACCGTTTTAATAAAAGAGTCTATTTCCTCTTTTGAATGACCGGTTGAAATAAAATCGGAAATTATTTGAATTTCCCCCGCAACATCCGTTGCCAAGCGTCTACTAACCGTTTGCCAATGCCTGTCATAAAAAAAGAAAAACATTGCCGTTTGCAAAAAGATAAGAGGCAAAAGTATAATTAAAATAAATCGATAAAATAAACTTTGTGGCAACAATTTTATTTTTGTTCCGATTAAAGTTTCTTTTCCCCAAAGAAAAAATCTTTTCAATAATATAAAAGGCGTTTTTTTACTCATTTTGGCACCAATACATATCCCATACCCCGCACCGTCTGAATGCAAATGGGTTTTTTAATATCTGTTTCAACTTTTCTGCGCAATCTGGTGATTTGAACATCGATAGCTCTCAAATTATCCGTTTTCAAAGCATCCGCAATATCCTCTCTTGAAATCGGTGTTCCGACGGAAGACGCCAAAACAGATAACAAATCCTGCTCAACGCCGGTTAAAACAACAGGTGTTGAATTTTTCACCAATCTTTTTGTTCTAACATCATAAATACAATCACCGAAAAAAATCTCTTTCTTCACTACTCTTTGAACCTGTCTTTTCAAAATATTATTAATGCGCAACAACAATTCTTTCGGTTCAAAAGGTTTTGAAAGATAATCATCTGCCCCTGCTTCCAATCCGCTGATGCGATTGTCAATATCTCCCATTGCAGTCAACATTAAAATTGGTGTTTCAAAATTATCACTTCTCAATTCTCTTGTTAATTCTTGACCATTTTGTCCCGGCATCATCATATCCAAAATCAAAATTGAAAAAGAGAATAATTTAATCAACTCTTTTGCCTCTTGAGCCCCACTTGCTTGCGATACAACAAACCCGTTTTCACTTAAATATTTTTTAAGCAACCGTCTTAAACGGGTATCATCATCAACAACCAAAATATGTGGCATTATTTGAGACATTTATACTTCTCCAATCGATTTGCAATTTGTTTTTTTAAAGAGTGACTTGTTTCAAACGGCGGACACAGTAAAACTTTTTTCATATCTGTTACATCCAATAAAAAATCTTCAATTTCTTTTTGTGAAAAATATTTTTTATGTCGAACAACATCACAAATATGATCAGATAAAACCGTTATCATTTCAAATCCATACGTTGCTCCTTGCCCTTTCAAATCATGAGCCAATCGAAAAAATCTGTTTTTAAAAAGATATGTCCTTTCATTTTTTCCCAAAAGAGAGGCTTCTTGAAGCAACAAATCCATTTCATCTAAAAAATCTTTAGCCTCTTTTTCAAAAGAAGAGGTTAAACTTTTAATAACATTTTTAGCTTTCTTTTCAAGGGATTGCACATCATCTCTTGAATAATTCAAAGACCCAAACCGGTTTATTTGTTGAATTTCTTTGTCAGATTTCATAAAAAAATATCCTCTCGTATATAACTATATCAAAAAAGTGAAAAAGCATCAAGCATTTTCTCTTTTGCTCAAATAGGTTTTTATTTCAAATTTAAAAGAGGAGCCATAATTTCTTGAGCCGTTTTTATCCCATCAGCCAACGCTTCAACAACACTGGATGATGACGTTTTTGCATCTCCGGCATAAAAAACATTCTTATGATGTTTAACCTTATCAGCTTTGGATCCGGTCGCTTGGATAATTAAATCAAAATCATCATAGCGTAAAATATCTTGAGTTTGAACAGGACAATCCTTTTCCATCACTGTTCTGGCGACATAAAGAGATAATTTATCACCGTTTTTTTCAACTTTAACAGGCAACATTAACGGATTTATATTGATTTTTTCTCTTAGCAACCCAACAACTCTTTCTTCTGCAATACGTAACCCATAAAAAGGCCGGCGGATAAATAACTCAACCGAAGGAACACCCATATCCTTTCTTAACACTTCCGCACAATCAAGAGCCACATTTCCACCTCCGATAACGGCTGCTTTTTTTATTTTAATTTTCTGTTCCGGATGAAGCAAAAAATCAAACCAAGAGATTATATATTTTTCACCCGGAATATTCAATTTTTTAACCCGTGGTTCTCCGGTTGAAACAACAACATAATCATACCCTTCTTGCAACAACTGAATGGGATTTCTTATTTTTGAATCAGTCTTTACCTGTAAAAATGGCAATGACAAAATATTTGCCATTTCTTTATCAGTTGTCTTTTCAGGTAATCTTGATTTTGGTATCAAATTTACCATCCCGCCGATTTTATCTTGTTTTTCAAATAACGTGCAATAAAACCCGTTTTTTGCAAAAGAAACCGCCGCCCCAATACCGGCCGGACCGGCACCAACAACAGCCATCTTTTCTTTTTGGGGGATACACACACTAAAATCATCCGTTGTTTCATCTGCCAAAACGGTTGCTTGTATTTTTGCAATATTAATCGGATAATCTATTTTTGAACGAACACAAGCTTGCATACACAATTTTTTCGGACACACAAGACCACAAATTTCACCCAACGGATTTTTTTCTCGAATAGCTTTAGCTGCAGCTTTCAAATCATGCTCTTTAACTTTTTGAATAAAAAATTGCGGATCACAACCGATAGGACAGGCACTTGCACAAGGTTTGTTCGGACAATTCAAACATCTGTCCGCCTCTGTTTGCATCAACACTTTAGTGTAGTAAAGATTTTTTCTCATAGTTTAAGCCTTTTATTTTATGTTACAAAAAATATTTTTTCATATCAAGAAATAAAAATGAACTTTTTGAAATTTATTTTCGTTAAAAAAGTGAAACCCAAATAAACAGGAGTTTAAAATGAAAAA
>JAZNVO010000062.1:0-8685 GCA_045592885.1 Alphaproteobacteria bacterium | reverse complement strand
CAACACCGTCACCAAAAGTATAAACCCATTTTGTCATTAGTTTTTCCTTTGCTTGTTAGTTAATTAAAAACCATATTTCTGAAAAGAAGTATGGAACCTGATGATTTTTATTCGCCAAATGTTTATCACTTTTTTTGTTTGAATGCAAGTAATTTTTGCTTTTAAATCATATAATTTTTTTTAAATGCTTTGTTTTTGAAAATAATATTAAAAAAACTATCTTTTTGCTTTTCTTTTTGATAAAAAGGATGTTATATAAGTTTAGTTTTATCAAAAAAAGGGGATTAAAATGAATTTTATGACAGCAGAGGCAATGAATGCCGTTTGTTCCGGGCGTTATCAAGGGGATCCGTTCAGTATTTTGGGAATGCATTTATGCTCAAAAAATATTTTAACCCCGTTTTTATTTGTCAGAACGTTTCAACCGCAGGCTAAAAAAGTTGAGCTTGTCAGAGTGAAAACAAAAGAAACAGTTGAAATGAAAAAGATTCATAATGACGGGTTGTTTGAGATTGCCTTTGTTGAGGAAACGGAATTTTTTGATTATTATTTTAAAATCACTCTTTATAACGATCATGTATATGAAACAGAAGATGTGTATCGGTTTTGGCCTGTTTTAGGGGATATGGACTTATATCTGTTTAATGAAGGAAATCATAAAGATATTTACCAAAAAATGGGCTCTCATTTGATAACACATCAAGGAGTCAAAGGCGTGAGTTTTGCTGTTTGGGCTCCGAATGCAAAAAGAGTCAGTGTTGTTGGAAATTTTAATGATTGGGATGGACGACGTCATATGATGAGACCACGAGGGTCTTCAGGTGTTTGGGAAATTTTTATTCCTCACTTGCCGGAATGGACGATTTATAAATACGAGATTATCGGTCCGAACGGAGAATTGCTTCCGTTAAAAATAGATCCTTATGGTCGATCATTTGAAATGCGCCCCAAAACAGGAACTTTGGTAATCAATCCGGATAAATATCAATGGCAGGATGGTTCTTGGTGTGCAACAAAAAGGCATAAAGCGAATGCTCTTGATTCGGCGATTTCAATTTATGAAGTTCATTTTGGTTCCTGGCGACGCAATTCATTGGAAGAAAACAGGTGGCTCACTTATCGGGAAATGGCTGAAGAGTTGCCTGCTTATGTTAAAGAAATGGGTTTCACCCATGTTGAATTTTTGCCTCTTTCCGAATATCCGTTTGATGGATCATGGGGATATCAAGTAACGGGAATGTATGCTCCGACAAGCAGATACGGAACAGCTGATGATTTTAAATATTTAATAGATAAATTACATCAAGCAGGGATAGCCGTTATTATGGATTGGGTGCCGGCGCATTTCCCGAAAGATGCTTTTGGGTTGGCGGAATTTGACGGAACGGCTCTTTATGAGCATGCTGACCCGAGACAAGGGGAGCATAAAGATTGGGGAACAAAAATTTATAATTATTCGAGAAATGAAGTGGCTAACTTCTTACTCGGTAACGCCCTTTTTTGGTTAAGAGAATATCATATCGATGCTTTGCGTGTTGATGCAGTTGCCAGTATGCTTTATCTTGATTATTCAAGAAAAGAGGGGGAGTGGGTTCCCAATAAATATGGTGGGAGAGAAAATATTGATGCCATTTGGTTTTTGCGCCGATTAAATGAATTGGTGTTTGCTGAAAATGCGGGATATACAACTTTTGCTGAAGAATCAACGGCTTGGCCGATGGTTTCGAAACCAACGTACATTGGTGGCCTTGGATTTGGGTATAAATGGAATATGGGGTGGATGCATGATACATTGGGATATATTGCCCATGAACCCATTCATCGTCAATATCATCATAATGAGTTAACGTTTTCAATGTTATATGCCTTTACTGAAAATTTCACATTGCCGATTTCACATGATGAGGTTGTTCACGGTAAAGGACCGATGTATGACAAAGTGCCGGGGGACAATTGGCAAAAATGTGCTAATTTAAGACTTTATTATTCTTATATGTATATGCACCCTGGAAAAAAGCTTCTTTTTATGGGAAATGAATGCGGTGTTCGTAAAGAATGGAATTACGCAGATAGTCTTGATTGGGGATTGCTTCAATATGATGATCATAAAAAATTGCAACATTTAATTAAAAAATTAAATCGTCTTTACTCGTCATCAAAAGAACTTTCTGATTTAGATTTTGACGGAAGTGGTTTTGAGTGGATTGATGGATCGGATTCAGCTCAATCGTGTTTTTCGTTTATGAGAAAAGACAAAAAAGGAAACGCTCTTATTATCGCTTGTAATTTCACACCGGTTGTCAGATATGATTATAAAATCGGTGTGAATGAAGAGGGCGAATATGAAGAAATTTTCAACTCTGATGCTTTAGAATTTGGAGGATCAGGTGTTGTAAACAGTGGAAAAATCAAAATAGGTTCCGGTTGGAATTTTAAACCTTATGCGTTGACGATAACTTTGCCACCATTGGCTGTCGTTGTTTATAAAATAAAGAAGAAATAACTAAAAAAGGAGCAACAGATGTCGCGAACCGTTTTAAAAGGCGAACCTTATCCGTTGGGAGCAACATATGACGGACGTGGGGTTAATTTTGCCCTCTTTTCCTCTTCGGCAACAAAGGTTGAGCTTTGCCTTTTTGATCTAAGCGGTAAACAAGAAGAAAGGATTGTTTTGCCCGAATATACGGATGAAGTTTTTCATGGTTATATTGAAGGAATAAAACCAGGACAATTATATGGCTATCGGGTGTATGGAGCATATGAACCGGAAAAAGGTTTAAGATTTAATCCGAACAAACTCTTAATTGATCCTTATGCTAAATTGTTGACCGGCCCGATATCGGCACATAATTCAATGCTTGGATATCAAGCATTGTCAAAAAAAGAGGATTTGTCTTTTTCAAAAGTTAATTCTGCTCCATTTGTCCCCAAAGCTGTTATTACGGATGAGAATGCTTATGATTGGGGGGGGATTCAAAAGCCTAAAGTTCCTTGGACGGAAGAAATTATCTATGAAGCTCATGTGAAAAGTTTTACAGCACTTAATCCTGAAATAGATGCTTCTTTAAGAGGTACTTTTAAAGGAATGAGTTCAAAAAAGGCTATTGAGTATATCAAATCATTGGGTGTTCGTTCCGTTGAGTTATTACCGATTGCCTCTTTTATGAACAGTGGATTTTTAAAAGAAAAGGGGCTTTCTAATTATTGGGGATATGATCCGATTGCGTTTATGGCACCACAGGCATCTTATTTGTCAAATAAGATGAATCTTGATGAATTGAAACATATGGTTCGTCTTTTCCATGAAGCCGGTGTTGAAGTAATTTTGGATGTGGTTTATAATCATACGGGTGAAGGAAATCAAATGGGGCAAACGCTTTGTTATCGGGGAATTGATAACGGTGTTTATTACCGTTTAAATAAAGAAAACAAGCGTTATTATGATGATACAACCGGCTGTGGTGCATCCTTTAATTTAGGACACCCTCGGGTTTTGCAATTGGTGATGGATTCTTTGAGATATTGGGCTAATCAAATGCAAATTGACGGATTCCGTTTTGATTTAGCCACCACTTTGGCTCGGGATGAAAATAATCAATATGGAATTAAAAGTGCCTTTTTATCTACCGTTCAACAAGATCCGATCCTGCAACGGTTAAAATTGATAGCAGAGCCATGGGATCTGGGACATGGTGGGTATCAGGTTGGTTTTTTCAGACCGGGATGGGCTGAATGGAATGATAAATTTAGAGACACGATGCGTCGTTTTTGGCGTGGTGATGAAGGGCAGGCGGGGGATTTTGCTTCCCGCTTAATGGGCTCTTCAGATGTTTATCAATTCAGAGGGCGTCGCCCTTGGGAATCTGTTAATTTTATCACGGCACATGATGGATTTACATTGAATGATCTTGTTTCATATAATGAAAAGCATAATGAAGCAAACGGAGAAGATAATCGTGATGGAACGGATCATAATCTCTCATATAATGGTGGTGTTGAAGGACCGACAACGGATGAAAAGATTTTGAAAAACAGAATGGAACGGGCAAAATCTTTAATGGCAACCCTCCTTTTATCATTTGGGACGCCGATGATCAGGTCTGGTGACGAAATTATGGCCTCTCAAAAAGGTAACAACAACACGTATGCTCAAGATAATGAATATTCGTGGATTGATTGGAAAAATATTTCCGATCAGGGAAAAGAAATGCTCAAAATGGTGAAAGAATTGATGGCGTTTCGTCATTCAAGACCCATTATGGAGCACAGTCAGTTTTTTACATCGGATATTTGCACTTGGTATAAACCGGATGGTCTTCAAATGGAAAAAGAAGATTGGCATTATTACGTGCGCGCTGTTTCTTGTTTGATAAAAAATAGTAAAAATAACAATAGGTTATTTTTTATATTTAATGCATATCAAGAAGAAATCAAGTGGCAGTTGCCGGCCCGTGATTTTGAATGGAAACTTGTTTTTTCGACGGTTGACACGCTTAAAAAACAAAAGATGAAAAGTTTAAAAGTGCCACCGTTTAGTGTTGTTGTGTTGGAAAAATCAAAATAAGGATGAGAAATGACCAAACAGGAAGTTAATCTTGAAAAATTAAATGAGTTATCTTTAAAAGCAGGCATTTGGTTAAATTTTATCGATCGGGGAACAAATACACTTTATGAAGCAGATATCCTTTCAAAACAAACAATTTTAAAGAGTTTGGGATATAAAGCGGATACAAATAAAGAGATTGATGCCTCTTTAATTAAAATTAAAAAAGAGGAATATGCTTCTTTGATTTCAAAAACTTTTGTGGTTCGTTTAAGCGAATCTATTGACACGATTATTCCTCTTTATTTGAAAAAAACAGATGAAAATCGAACAATTGTTTGGAATATTCAAACAGAACAGGAAGAGGAATTTTTTGATGAAGTTCCCCTTTCTTTATTGCCAACCGTTAAAGAAGATATCATTGATGGTGAGGTTTATATTCAAAAAGAATTGAGTTTGATGCTTGAGCTTGAAATGGGATATCATACCTTAAGTGTTTCGCTTGGAAAGAAAAAAGAAACTGCTTCTTTAATTATTGTTCCGGATACGTGTTATATGAATGATGCGTTGGCTGGGGATAAAAAGGTTTTTGGGTTTCCGATTCAACTTTATTCCATTCGATCAAAACGAAATTGGGGGATTGGGGATTTCAAAGATTTGGAAGAATTGGTTGATATTGCTTCAAAAACAAAGGCTTCTTTTATTGGGATTAATCCGCTTACAGCTCTTTTTCAGGATAATCCGAATGATGCCAGTCCTTATTTCCCCTCATCTAGATTATTTTTGAATCCGATATATGTTGATATTGAGGGGGTGCCCGAACGTGAAAATTATGTTCAATTTCAAAGATGGTTTTCCCATCCTTCCATTCAACGGCTTTTAAAAATGTCAAGACGCAGTAAAACAGTTGATTATCCGGCTGTTTCTGGTCTTAAAAAAAGTGCGTTTAAGATTTTATACAAACGATTTAAAGAGTTAAATTTTGATTCAACAGGTAAGGCTATTACAAAAAGAGGAAAGGATTTTAACATCTTCTTAAATGAAAAAGGAAAAGCCCTTCAAAATTTTGCTGTTTTTCAGGTATTGAGGGATAAAGCCTCTTTTTATAAAAAAAGCATGATGTGGCGTGAATGGGAAAATGCTTTTAAAAATCCTGATTCAAAAGAAGTTGCTACTTTTATTAAAGGAAATGAGTCTGATATTTTTAATATTTATTATCAGCAGTTTGTTGCTTTTGAACAATTAAATAAAGTAATTGAAAAAGCAAAAAAACTCTCTCTGGGGCTTTATACCGATATGCCTGTCGGAGTCAGCGATAATTCGGCGGAAGTTTGGTCCGATCAAAGTTCATTTATGCAAGGTGTCACGACCGGTGCGCCACCTGATGCGTTTAATCAAAAAGGACAAGATTGGTCTTTGGCCCCGTTTAATCCGAAAAAATTACATCAAACGGGATATAAAGCCTTTATTGATGTTCTTCGAAGTGTGATGCAAGGAGCAGGAGCTGTTCGAATAGATCATGCCTTTGGGTTGATGCGTCTTTACTTGAGAGTTCAAGCGGGAACGGGGGCTTATTTAACTTTCCCATTCAAAGAATTAACGGGAATTTTGGCACTTGAAAGTCATTTGAATAAATGTGTTGTTATTGCTGAAGATTTGGGAACGGCTCCGGATGGTTTTTCTGATGAAATGATAAAACTCAATGCTTTTTCTTTTAAAATTATGCACTTTGAGCGAAATTGGGAGGGATTTGTTGAGCCACATCATTATCCGGCACATTCATTGATTTCAACGGGAACACATGATTTGCCATCATATATTGGATTTTATAAAGAGCTTGATTTAGATTTGGCTAAAAAGATGAAAACAATTTCTTTAGAGCAATACCATGAGCATAAAGAAAACAGAAAGATAGAAAAAGAATTGTTCATGAAATCCTTTGAAAAACAAGGTTTTGAATTGACACAATCAAAAAAAAGTTCGGAACAGGAAGTGCCCAATTGGTTCATTCCTTGTGTTTATAAATATTTATCTTTGACAAATAGTAAAATTTTGCTTATAAGACCGGAAGACGTTTTTGAAATGAATGAACAGTTTAATTTGCCGGGAACATATTTGGAATATCCGAATTGGAGACATAAGTTACCTGTTTTTCTGGAGGAAATGTTGACTGATAAAAGGTTTAAAAATATTGTTGGTATTGTGAAGAATTACAGAGATTAATAAAAAATGAATAAGTTCCAAAAAAAATATCGTGTCAGGTCTGCTGAATGCGATAGATTCAATCAAATGCGATTGAGATCATTATTTAATTTGTTTCAAGATGTTGCCGATTTAAATGCAGAAGAATTAGGGTTTGGATATAGTTTTTGTCTTCAAAATCAATTAACATGGATGGGATCTGCGTATCATCTTAAAATCAATCGTTTGCCAAAACGAGATGAGAATCTTGTATTATTCACTTGGCCGGCCGGATTGAGCTCTTTGTCTGCAATCAGAGATTTTGAGCTTAAAACTGAAACGGGAGAAACCCTTGTTTTAGCCTCAAGCAGCTGGATATTGATTGATTTAGCAAGAAAAAGACCGGTCGCGGTTCCAAAATATGTGACTCATTTAAATGTTGTTGGGGAACGTGTTTTTGAAACAAATTTTGAAAAGATTGTTTTACCGGAAGTGTTTGAATATAGAACTCAAGAAACAGTTCGTGAAGATGACATTGATATTAATTTGCATGTGAATAATGCCGTTTATCCTTCCTGGCTTTTGGATTCTTTATCACTTGAATTTTTATCTTCTCATCAATTAAAAGAGTTAAAAGTTCAATTTAAACAAGGAGCCGAAAAGAAAAGTGGAGTTGAAATATTAACAAAAACACAAGGCACTGATCTTTATACAGTGATAAAGGAACCGGAAACAAAAAAAGAATATGCCCGAATTATCAGTTGTTGGAATAAAAAAGAGTTGGAGTAACAGTTTTTGACGAATACATTGGTTTTATTGCCGTATTTAAAAAAAGAAGCGGATATCAGAACCCCCGAAGCAAGACTTGAAGAGGTTTCAAGTTTAACAAAGGCAATTGATTTAAACGTGATTGAAAAAGCTCTTGTCCCCTTAAAAGAAGTGAAAGCAAATGCTTATATCGGGAAAGGGGTTATTGAAAATTATGTTGATTTTATTAAAGAGCATGAAATTGATTTAGTCATTATGGCTTGTCGTTTATCACCTCTTCAACAAAGAAATCTTGAAAAAGTATGGAACACAAAGGTGATTGATAAAACGGCATTGATTTTGGAAATTTTTGGAAAACGTGCTCGCACAAAAGAAGGGGTTTTGCAAGTGGAGTTGGCTCATTTAACCTATGCCAGATCCCGTCTTGTCAGATCCTGGACACACCTTGAGCGTCAACGGGGTGGTTCCGGCTTTTTGGGAGGGCCTGGAGAAACTCAAATTGAACTTGACCGGCGTTTGATTGATGAAGATATTATTAAAATTAAAAAAGAATTGGAAGCTGTGAAAAAAACAAGGCACCTTCATCGAGAAGCCAGAAAGAAGATTCCTTTTCCGATTGTTGCTCTCGTGGGATACACAAATGCCGGTAAATCAACACTTTTTAATAAATTGACAAAAGCAGATGTGATGGCAAAAGATATGCTTTTTGCCACATTAGACCCTACAATGAGAAAGTTAAAATTACCATCAGGACAGGTTGTTATTTTGTCAGATACGGTGGGATTTATTTCTGACTTGCCGACGGAATTGATTATGGCATTTAGAGCAACGCTTGAAGAGGTTTTGGATGCGGATGTGATTGTTCATGTCAGGGATTATTATCATGATGATTCTCGGGCTCAAAGAAAAGATGTTGAAGCAGTTTTGTCTGATTTAGGGCTGAAAGAAGAGGTTGAAGAGGGTCTCATTGAAGCATTGAACAAAATGGATCTTTACGATGAAGACGACCTTCAAATGATTTTGGAACAAAAAAAACGTCGTCCGAAAGAATGTCCGATTTGTGCTGAAACGGGGGAGGGATTTGACAAACTTTTAAATTGTATTGAAGAAGCATTGAATAAAAATGCAAAGGAAGTGGAATTGAAAATTCCGATTACAAATGGGAAAGTTCTTGCCCAAATTTATCAAAAATC
>JAZNVO010000061.1:0-6768 GCA_045592885.1 Alphaproteobacteria bacterium | reverse complement strand
TTTCATCCAATTTATTTTTAATCGGGCAGGCGCTGGTGCAAATTGAACAGCCGGTGCAATCTTCCGGTGCAACTTGAAGAATGAATTTTTCGCCTAAAAATTCTTTACCTTTATAATCAACAGTTTTTAAAGTTACAGGAGCATTTGTAAGTTGTTCCGGTGTGGCTGTTTTGGCTCTGATAGCTGCATGAGGGCAAACACTGACGCATTTTCCGCATTGGATACAAATACTTGGATCCCAAACAGGAATCATAGTGGCAATACGTCTTTTTTCATATTTTGCCGTGTCGGTTGGCCACGTTCCGTCAGCCGTCCATTCAAGCTGACTGACAGATAACTGATCTCCTCGTCCTTCGATAATTTTTCCGGTTACTTCTTGCAATAATTGAGGAGCAGATGACGGAATCCCCGGTTGTCTTGTATGAACGGAATTCACTTCACCGATTTCAATTTTATAAAGATGTTCTAATGAAGCATCAATGGCTTTGATATTGGCATCAATAACTTCCTGACCTTTTCTGGCATATGTTTTTTGAACGGCTTTTTTAATTTTTTGAATGGCTTCTTCTTTTGGCAAAACACCGGAAATGGCAAAGAAACAGGTTTGCATAATGGTGTTGATTCGGCGACCCATTCCTGTTTTTAACGCCACATCAACGGCATTAATGGCATAAAGTTGAATGTTTTTATCAACAATTTCTTGTTGCACTTCTCGTGGAAGAGAGGCCCAAACATTTTCTTTTTCTTCTTTCGAATTGATTAAGAAAACAGCATTTTGACTGGCATATGTTAAGACATCTGTTTTAAATAAAAATGGTGTATGGTGACAAGCAACAAAACTTGCTTTTTGAATCAGATAAGGGGCTTTAATCGGATTTTTTGAAAATCTCAAATGTGAAGTTGTCATTCCGCCCGATTTTTTTGAATCATAAACAAAATAAGCTTGACCGTAATAATCATCACCATCTGCGATAATTTTAATTGAGTTTTTATTAGCACCGACTGTTCCGTCAGACCCAAGACCGACAAAGATGCAACGGGATACATCATCCGGTTCAATGTTAAAATCCGGATCATAATCAAGGGAAAGATTGGTCACGTCATCATGAATACCGACCGTGAAATGAGGCTTTGTTTTGTTTTCAAAAACCGCTTTTGCCATTGCCGGTGTGAATTCTTTGGAAGAAAGACCATATCTGCCACCCAAAACTTTTGGCATTGTTTTTAAAGACCCGTTTGAAACGCCTTCAGCTAATGTGGATACAACATCCAGATAAAGTGGTTCGCCCACAGAGCCGGATTCTTTTGTTCTGTCTAATACATTGATATATTGAACTGTTTTTGGTAAAGCTTTTAAAAAGGCTTCTTTTGGGAAAGGACGATATAAATGAATTCCTAAAACCCCGACTTTAGAGCCGTTTTTATTCATAAATTTGGACGTTTCTTCCAATGTTTCCACTGCAGATCCGATGGCGACAACCACTTCGGTTGCATCTTCCGGTCCTTTGTATTCCACCAAGTGATATCTTCGACCGGTGAGCAACGCAAACTTTTCCATCGCAGCTTCAACATGACGTGGGCAAGCATTATAATATTTGTTCGCAGCTTCTTTAATTTGAAAGAAAACATCCGGATTTTGTGCCGTTCCCTTAATTTTCGGATTTTCCGGTTTAAGGGCATTTTTACTCATAAAGTCTGTCGGAATGTCTTTCATCAATTCTTTTAAATCATCTTCGCTTAAAAGTTCGATTTTATTGATTTCATGGCTTGTTCTAAAGCCATCAAAAAAGTGAATGAACGGAATTCTGGAAAGGAATGTTGACATTTGAGCAATAGCGGCAAAATCTTGTGCTTCTTGCACGCTGTTGGAAGCAAGCATGGCAAATCCTGTTTGACGGCAGGCCATGACGTCTGAATGATCGCCAAAAATGGAAAGAGCATGACCGGCAATGGTGCGGGCAGCTACATGCATCACAAATGGTGTTAATTCCCCTGCAATTTTATACATATTCGGAATCATGAGGAGCAATCCTTGAGAAGCCGTATAAGTCGTTGTCATTGATCCGGCTTGTAACGATCCGTGAACGGCTCCGATAGCTCCGGCTTCTGATTGCATTTCAAGCACATCTGGCACTTTTCCCCAGATGTTTTTGACACCGGCACTGGCCCAAGTATCCGACCATTCTCCCATTGGAGAAGAGGGAGTAATCGGATAAATGATTGAAACTTCGTTTAATTTGTGAGCAACTAATGCAGCAGCTTCATTTGCATCGACCATTTTGATTTGTTTTTCAGACATCTCTTTCCCTTTCGCCCAAAAAAAATTTGTTTTAAATATGCATTTTTTATACACGAAATAAAAGAAATTGTCTATAAAAAACTTGTCTTTTTATAGGGAAGAATACATAAAAAAATATCCGTTTGATTTATATTAAAAAATTATTTACTTCTACCGAATAAACGTTCAACATCCGGCAATTTCAACTCAATATAAGTCGGTCTTCCGTGGATACATTGGCCGGAAGTTGAGCATTCTTCCATTTGTCTTAAAAGCGCATTCATTTCCGGAATTGTTAAATTTCTTCCAGCTCTGATGGAACCGTGACAGGCCATACGGGCACAAATGTCTTTTAATTTGTCTTTGAGCAAAACGGTATCATCAAACTCTTTTAAAGTCAAAGCCAAATCTTCCATTAATTTTGAAATGTTTGTTTTTTGAAAAAGAGCAGGCATTTCTCTGACGATAATGCTGTTTCCTCCAAATGGTTCAATTACAAAGCCAAAAGTTTTCAATTCATTGGCTCGTTCCATCAAAACCGCTGTTTCATCTTCTGTTAAATCAACAACTTCCGGGATTAAAAGCAATTGAGCTTGTAAAGAGTCATGATTTTTAATTAGTTTTTCATATGTCAGACGTTCATGCGCGGCATGTTGATCCGTGATGATAATGCTGTCTTTTGTTTGAGAAACAATATATGTTTCGTGCATCTGGGCTTTTGCAAATCCAAGGGGGGGAAAATGCTCTTTTTCTATTTTACTTTCAAGCAAATTGTTTAAAGGTATTGTTTCTTCATATGTTTTGACACTGAAAGAAGAATCCGAAAATCTGATCGGCTCTTGTGTGAAAGAAGTTGTTTCATTCATCGGTTCAAAAGAAGCTTCTTTATTTATTTCATTAAAATCACTCTTAAACATGGGGCCCTCGTGATTAAAAGAGGAAAGGGCGGATGAAACAGAACTTTCATTATGCCGATTATATAAAAAAGAGTGTGATTTGTTTGAAAAAGGAACATTGGGAATGCTTTTTTCAAGAGCCCCAATCCCAATGGTTGAACTGGTTCTGTGTCCGTTTTCAGCTAATACATTTCTGATTGAAGAGACGAGTAATCCCCTGATTTTGGCCGCATTTGAAAAACGCACTTCTGTTTTTGCCGGATGAACATTCACATCAACCTCTTGAGGAGGAACTGATAAAAATAATGCTAAAACCGGATGGGTATCATGGCCGATTAACCCTTGAAAAGCACCACGGATGGCGCCGATTAAAACTTTGTCTTTTACAAATCTGCCATTCACAAACAAATATTGGTCCTGACTTGTTGACCTTGTGTAAGTCGGAAGTCCTACAAATCCCGTTAACTTTGTATCTTCATAATCCGTTTCGACGGCAAGAGCGTTTTCATCAAAGGATTTTCCGATAATTTGAGTGATTCTTGAAAGCAATGAAGTGGCTGGAGTATAGTTGTAAATCATTCGTTTTTCATCCGAGAGTGAAAAATGAACTTGCGGATAAGCCATGGCCAATCGATTCACCGTGTCTTTTATGTTTGATGTTTCTGATTGTGTTGATTTTAAAAATTTTAATCGAGCTGGGGTGGCAAAAAACAAATCTTCAACCGTTACAGTGGTTCCGTAAGGAGCAGGCACCGGCTCAAGGCCTTTTTTTTCACCGCCTTCAACTGAAATTTTCCAAGCTTCCGCCATTGTTTTTGATCTGGAGATAATTGAAAGCCGGCTGACAGAGGCAATAGAGGGTAGGGCTTCACCTCTGAATCCTAAATAACAAATGTGAAACAAATCATCATCCGGTAATTTACTTGTTGCATGTCGTTCAACACATAATTCCAACTCCTCTTTGCTCATACCCTTGCCGTTATCCGTCACGGAAAAAAACGTTTTTCCTCCTTCTTGAATTTTGATATCAATACGGGTGCTACCGGCGTCGATGGCATTTTCAATCAATTCTTTTAAGGCGGCTGAAGGTCTTTCAACGACTTCACCTGCAGCTATCTGATTGACTAAATTTTGTGGAAGTAAACGAATGGATGTATCAGTCATGAATATATACCCTAATTGATTTTGATACGTTAACAAATGGCTTTTTCTGTGTTGATGAAATGATTTTTGCTGGAATTTGTTTTTTTTGTTTTTTTATCAAGCCCAAAAACAAATCAATTTCTTTTTCTGTCAGGGGCTCTTTATGATTGTTAGCCTTTATTTTTTTGAAAATGTTTTGTAAGTGAACAGAGGAACGATAATTTGGAGAAATAAGACATAAAGCTTTTTCAAAAATCAAATCTGAAACCTTGTCAAATAATGCTTCTTTTTTTTGCTTCATATCTTATTTCAATTCCTTTTAGAGTTTTTTGTTTTATTGTCGTAAATTTCTTATTTTTTCTATTAAAGCATTGGTTGAAGAATCGTGTTTAAGTTTTTGTTTTTTATTCTGTAATTCCGGTAAAACTGCTTTTGCCAATTGTTTGCCGAGTTCAACGCCGAACTGATCAAAACTGTTCACACGCCAAATAACGCCCTGAACAAAAACTTTATGTTCATAAAGAGCAATGAGACGGCCCAAAACTTTGGGAGTCATTTTTTCAAACAACAACGTGTTGCTCGGTCTATTCCCCGTGAATGTTTTAAAAGGAATCAATTCTTCGGTTACACCTTCAGCTTCTAATTCTTCTTTGGTTTTGCCTTTCATCAAGGCTTCAGATTGTGCAATGACGTTTGCAAGAAGGATATCGTGGTGTAATCCCGTTTCATTTAAAGAATAAATAGGGGCGATGAAATCTGCCGGAATAACGTGTGTTCCTTGATGAATTAATTGATAAAAAGAATGCTGACCGTTTGTGCCGGCCGTTCCGAATAAAATCGGTCCGGTTCTGTAATCAACCGCTTTACCATTCTTCTTAATACTTTTTCCGTTACTTTCCATATCCAGTTGTTGTAAATAAAGAGGTAATTTATCCAGATATTGATCGTAAGGTAAAACGGCATAGCTTTCATATCCTAAATAAGTGGTGTTCCAAATACCCATTAAAGCCATAATCACGGGCATATTTTGTCTAAAAGGCGTATTTTTGAAATGTTCATCCATTTCAAAAGCCCCTTCTAACAATTGAACAAATCCGTCATAGCCGATACCAATCATTAAAGATAACCCAATGGCCGACCAAAGAGAATATCTGCCACCAACAAAATCCCAAAAAACAAACATATTCTTTGGATTGATTCCAAAACTTTTCACGGCTTTTATATTTGTTGAAACGGCAACAAAGTGATGTTTTGTTGCTTTTTCACCCAAATGAACGCTGATCCAATCTTTTGCCGTTTGAGCATTGGTCATTGTTTCTTGGGTGGTGAATGTTTTTGATGAAACAATAAACAACGTTGTTTCCGGATTACACTTATTTAATGTTTTGGTAATATCTGTTCCGTCAACGTTGGAAACAAAATGAAAATTCAAATCCGGTGTTTTATAAAAACAAAGAGCTTCCAAAGCCATTTTTGGACCAAGGTCCGATCCGCCGATTCCGATGTTCACAACATCTTTTATGGTTTTTCCCGTTGCCCCTTTAAATTCACCGGAACGAACTTTATCCGAAAAAACACGCATTTGATTAAGAACTTTATTAATCTCAGGCATCACGTCTTTATCATCCACATAAATCGGTGTATTGGCTCTGTTTCTCAAGGCAATATGTAAGACAGGTCTGTTTTCCGTTGTATTAATGCGTTTGCCCTCAAACATTTCTTTAATGGCTGCTTTAAGATTAGATGTTTCTGTTAATTTTAACAAAAGAGTAAGTGTTTCATCCGTTATTTTATTTTTTGAATAATCCAACAAAAAATCTTTAAACTCAATGTGGAATTTTTCAAATCTTTCAGGATCATTTTCAAATAAGTTCTTTAGATGTGTTTTCTCTATTGTTTGTACGTGGTTTTCCAATTCATTATAAATGGTCATTGATTACTCCGCCGTTAAGGGTTGTGTCGGTATTTGTTTCTCTATTTTCGGCAAAACAAAAAATTCAGGAGGCATCACAATGGATTGGCCATTGACAACTTGTGTCGGGGCCAATGGCGGTTTTTTTTGAGCACACGCATTCGTTAAACATAAACAAAGGCAGATAAAGATGAATTTTTTCATTTTTGCTCCTCTTCTTTTTTGAAAAATATTTGAATAAAAATAATAAAAGCTCCAAAACAGATAAATGAGTCGGCAATGTTAAAGGCAGGCCAGTGAGCTGTCTTGTAATGAAAATCCAAAAAATCGATCACATATCCCAAGAATAATCGATCAATTACATTGCCGATGGCACCTCCTAAAACAAAAGATAAACCGATTTTAACTAAGGGTATCGTTTCTTTTAATAACCAATAACAAATACCGACACAAATTACCAAACTCATCAAACTGAGTAAATAAGGGGTATAAGAACTTTCACTTGAGAATAAAGAAAAACTGACCCCTTTGTTATATGT
>JAZNVO010000060.1:0-2144 GCA_045592885.1 Alphaproteobacteria bacterium | reverse complement strand
GGGCTCTAAATAATGAATTTTTTTTTATAAATTGATTTTTTTTATCATAAATAGAGTTTTATATGTTATAATATAAAAAGAAGGGATTAAATTTTTCAGGGAGCAAATAGTGTCAAATAATCATGCTTATGGCGAAAATGAAACAGATACACTGACAGCTATTCAACGAAGTCGAAATAAATCAGAAATCGGTGAATGGACTTCATATAGTTATGATCAAACCAAAGTTTATGAAGGGGAGATTTCTGAATATGGCAGAATGATTATTTCTGCCGGTATTACCCGTGCCAAAAGGGCAACGCCGGCTTATGGGGTTGTTGAAAGTGTTGGAGACAGTGTTGTTGAAGGATATCAAACTGCTCAGCTTGAAGATTCTTTGTTAAGCGGTGTTTCAGGCGTTGCCGGAACAGACGAGTTATCGGAAACGATTTCCTCAAAAAGACTTTCTGTTTGGGAAAAACTAAAGGAATCTCTTTCCTGGTTTGGTGGTAAAATTGCCAATTTTTTTGCGTCAATTATTCCGTTTGGAAAAGATATTCAAAGTGTTGCCTCTAAAGGGATGGAAATGTCAAGTACTATTTATTCGGCGCAGTATGCCTCAAGAATTTTCACTCAAGACATTGATTTTGATCGGTCTGATGTGGAAGAAATGTTTCATATAAAAGAAGATCTTCTTGTTGAGCAGGCTGCTTCTGTTTTGGATCAAAATGAGGATAACAAAGTAGATGAATTGGAAATTTTGACGGCACGCAATCTTTTGGATACGGATAAATCGGGAGAGGTATCCCAAGAAGAAATTGATGCTAGAGGTGGTTTAAGTGGGGCATTGAAATTTATCAAAGCGCATCATCGGGAAGCTATTGATACGGAAGAATATGATGAACGATTTGCCCGATATAATCTTTTGCAAACGTTGGGAAATTCTTCAAGATCCGTTATTGGGGAAAGATTTGATGAATTGGATCGTGATGGAAACGGTGAGGTTTCAAGGGATGAATACAGAACGGCATTAGCCGGATTAGATGCCGATCATAATGGAATTGTTTCAAAAGACGAAGCCTCAAAATATCAAGAAAATTCTAATCAAGCCTTTGATATAATGATTTTGCATCAAAAACAGGGGGGGCGATAAAATTTTTATTGCTAAATTTAACGATATGAATTAATTTTTTATTATTAAAAATTTGTTATTGGAGATGAAATAATGAGTGTTGCTGTCAAAAATAATAATCCCGGTTGTATTAGGTCTGGTAAAGGATTTGCAAAATATGCTACCTTGGAAGAAGGGTATATTGCTTTAAATTCTCTTTTATATCGTCGGTATGACAGAATGACGTTAAAAGAGATGTTTCAAATTTATGCTCCAAGTGGAGACGGAAACAATCCGTCAAAATATGCCAAAGATGTTTTGAATTACTTAAGATCAAAGGGATATAAAATGGATTTTAGCACAAGATTGGATTTTTCGGATCCGGATTTCAGAGCGGCCATGACAATGGCTATCTCTGAGGAAGAAAGTGGGAAGGTTTTAGGAGGTGAAGCGTTGGCTTTGCAAGCAGCTAAAAGTTATAATCCGCAAACAGATTCGGGGAAAAGATATTCGGCAACAGAGTCGCGCAGAAAAAAATATTCTTCTGTTCAAATGATTCGAAGCGGATCTTCGGCCTCTTCAACATCCGACAAGGCGGATAAAACACCGGGCCTTATTCAATCTATTCAATCAGCTTCACAAGGGTCTTACCGATCATTAAGTGACCTTCTAAAAACAGCAGGAACTTCCATTGCTCAAGAAGAAGAGGCTTTTCTTTCAAGGGGCAGGGGACGTGTATAAGGATATAACTTTGACATTGTATAGATGAAAAGTTTTGATAGCCTATTTTTGCCGGATTTATCAAAAAAAACACAAAAAATGAGTATTTTTGAGAGTGAAGAAAAATAAAAATCGTTATTTTTCAATGGGTTAGAATTTTAAGGAAATAAATATAAAATCATCAAAAAAGCCCTTTTGCTTCAAAGGGTTATTTGATTTTTTGAGGTCGGAAATCTAACGGTCGTTTTCTTTGCCGACTTTTTCCTCTTCCATACTTTTATTATACCATAGGTTTAAAATTTCGTGTCCAAAATTTTTCAAAAAAAATATATGA
>JAZNVO010000059.1:0-24229 GCA_045592885.1 Alphaproteobacteria bacterium | reverse complement strand
GCCGAACTTGAAAGAGGATACACAACATATTTGACAAGAAATAATAAATGGATTCGCGGAAAAATTAAAAAAGGCGGAAATAAAACGGTTTGGATCAGCACACCAGATGGATTGACATATAAAGCGAATCAACAATATATTGAAAGAAAGTTTTTATAAATTAAAAGGGGCGGTCGGGGAATATGGCGAATAACCGAAGAAAGTAGAGCCGCCCCGCCATTTTTGAAAGGGGAAAACATGAAAAAATTCACAAAAAAAGAAAGAGAACTTATATTGAAAAAAATTCCGGAACAGCGACTTTTGATGATTGCACAATATGGGATTGTTAATGATGAAAAAAAATTATATCTTGACAGCAGATTCAAAGATAATGAACGCGTAATTCATGAAATGGAGCGCGAATGGACTGATAAATTATCTTTGGAAGAAATTATTTGTTCAGCGCTGATGTCATGCGCGGATTGGGATTATTACTATCGGTTTGAGAAAGACTACGGGGGATGCGATGAATAATTGGTTGGGTTGTTTTTTGGGCGTTGGCGCCGTCATTTTAATTTTAATCGGTTGCGCCGCTTCATTAAAAGAATCAAGCGACAGAGCATTTAAAAATTGCTTGACGGAGCATTCAGAAGAGGTTTGTTTGATAATGAATTATAGGGGAATGTAATGAAAAATTTAGAAAAGGCCCTTGAAATATTGGAAAAAGTCAAGGAAGAAATTTTGCAAAAAAACGAAATTTCAATAAGTCAAATTTGGAAAGAAGTCAATTCGGCGGTCGAATTGATAAAGGAAGAGATGAAAGGAAGGAAGAAATGAGCGACTTTTTAACCGGAATTTTGACGGCAATTTTGTTGATCATTGTTTATCAAATAATGAAAGGATTTTGAATGAGTGAAATTTTTAAAATTCAAACTTCATTGGATCAAAAAAACCATCTTGTTTATAATGAGAAAAAAACAATTATGTTTGAGCTTCCGTTTGATGAATGGATTTTTAAACTTGTAAAAAATAAAGGCTTTGTTTTGGGATATGTTGAACATGGAGCCTTTGTCATTGAAAAAAAATTAAAAAATAAGGAAGGATTTTAAATGAACGAATTAGAAAAAGTTATTGCCGAAGCCGATGAAAAAAATATTGGCACATTAATTGGTGATTTGAAAGTAATGGGCGAATTATATTTTTCTTTGATTCAAAAGGAAAAGAAAATAAAACAAGAAAAAAAAGCCGCTATCGAGCAGGCCGAAAAACTTCATAACATTCCAAAAAGAATGCTTGAAGCCTATGTGACAATGAAGAAACAGGATGATTTAAGCAAAAGAGTTTTTTTTGAAACATTAAAATTATTTTAAGGGGGTTGTTATGTCGGAACCATGCAGATTAATTACTATTGAGCAAATAGCAGTTTTAAAGGGCTATAAAGAACAAGTTTTAAAAATAAAAGAAATTCTTCAAGAATGGTCAATTGTGCCTTCAAAACTTGATTCAAGCTATTTATTAGACATTCAAGAAATTATTTTTGATGGGGAAGAAAATGAAAAGTAAAAAAGGGGTGTATGTCAAAATAAAAAAAAGTTATTTTGATAAATGCTATATTGTGGAAATTGGGACAGCATTTGAAACAAATGTCTTTGCCCTTGATTTTGTTGATTTGGTAACATTGAAAAACGAAATTCAAGCAATCGAGGACGAAGCCAAAACAAAAGAAAGGGACTTATAATGAATGAATTATTTGATTTAATGATGAACGATTATAAAAAATTTATAAAAAGTTCAGAAAAATTTATTGAAACACAAAAAACAAAACAAAAAATAAAACTTGAAAATGCGGTTTCAAAAATTCAAATAATGAAAGAACAGCTTGAAGAAGCAAAAAAAACATTAAAATTTTATGCCGAAACGCGAATCGGCGAAAAAACAGAAGAAGGAACATATATCGCGACAATCGAAGAAACACCGGAAGGGAAAGTTTGCATTGAATATGATCCAAAACCGGCGATTGAATGCCTTGAAAAATTAAAAGGGGGACAACAATGAAATATATAATCGAAACAGGATCACAATTAAGAAACTTGAGAACTTGTTTAAGCATGAAAAGGCGGGAAGTGGCCGAATTTTGCAAATGTTCAAAAAGCTATATAGAAAAGCTTGAAAGGGGCGACAGATTCATTTTTAACGCTTCACCGGAATTCAGAAACAAAATCGAAGAATTAGCAAGAATGGGAATAGCATTTGAACGGATTAAAGAAATTGAACCACCGAAAAAAAGTTTCTTGCAAAAAATAAAAGAATGGTTTAAACTTTAAAAGTTATCATGTTATTACCTCACAAAAGGACCGCTCAATAAAATGGGCGGTTTTTTCATATCGTAAAAAGAGAATAAAAGGGCATAGGAAAGCAAGAGAGAAAAGAAGGGGATAAATAAGGGCTTGACTTTTATTTTTTGTTTAGGCACTATTTAACAAGGTATTTAACAAAATAAAATTCGGGGTTTAACATGGACACTTTAACAAATAAAGAGAATCCGCTTTTGTTAAAGGAAATTGAAGAATATTTAAAAAAAGGGGTTAAACAAAGAGAAATTGCAAAGTTGACGAAGGTTAGCCTTGTGACGGTCAACAAATATTGCAAGCGAATAAAAAACAATTTCAAAAAAGAAGAGCGGGAGCATCGGGCAAAAAAAAGAGAAGTCCTTCAAAGGATTGAGCTTGTCAAGGAATTGAGGGAAAACGCCAAAGAGGAAGTTACAGAACAGGAGCTTGAAAGAAATGTCAAATCATTGTTTAATTGCTTAATTTTGGAAATGCGGGCAAGGATTCCGACAATGTCAAATTCAGAACTTCAAAATATAACGCTTGAAATTTGGGAAAAAATAAGATGAACTTCAATTTCAATTTCAATTTTGGAAAAAACAGGGCAGAAAGCTTTTCGGAATTTTGCACGCGGGCCGGATATCCAGCACCTTTTGAAAAACAAATTGACTTCATGCGATTCGCATTTGAACAAAATCAAAATGGCCCTTCAATGCTTTTGGGGTTTCGAGGATCCGGCAAAACGGATTATGTTTCAATTTTGGGCGTTGCGAAAAAACTTTTTGATGATCCGAATTTTAAAATTTTAATGGTAACAAAAGAAAACGAACGCGGAAAAGAAATTGTTTCAGAGGTTCGGGAAGTCATGGAAAGGAACGGGGCAAAATTCAAAAACAAGGCAAAAAAGAAACTTATTTTGAAAGGGTCGAGCGGAAAGGAACCGAATTTGCTTTGTTTGACAATTCGTTCAAGGGGATTTCGCGGAAGGCATCCGGATTTAATTATAATGGAAGACCCTATCACGCCGGAAGATACAAGCGCGACGGAAAGAAAGCGTGTAAAAAAAATATATGAAGAATTATATAAATTGACGCCGAACATTTTTATTATCGGTCAACCGGTTCACAAATTAGACTTATATCAAGAATTGCGCGATGTCATTCCGACATATTTCTTGAGGTGGGGCGACATTCCGGAGCTTTCAAAAGATTTGGAAGCTCAACGGAAAGCCGGAGTTTCGGAAGAATCAATTCAAGCTTCATATTTCTTGAATATCATGGATGATTTGAGCTTGCCTTTTGGAAAAATTGAAACGGTCGAATATTTCGGCGAACAAAATGTCGCTTATATTGACCCGTCGCATAAAGGGGGCGACTATACCGCAATCGCGATCGGCGGGATAAAGTTTAACAAAGTTCCGGTTGTCGGATTTGCCTTCCAAAAAGCGTGGTATGATTGCCTTGAAGAATTCGCGGAAATTTTCAAAAGGTATAATGTCGGCCGCGTATGTGTTGAAACGAATGGTTTGGGCGAAATGCCAGTAATTGAAATGAATAAGATGGGAATTCCGGCTTGCGGGCATAATTCAACAAAAAAGAAGCATGAACGAATTTTAAATGCGGCGCAATTCATAAATGATTTAAAATTGGTTCAAGTTTTATCCGGAAAACCGGAGCTTATACAAGGTAATAAAATTTTTATTGACCTCGTCAAAAATTACGAGTATAAAATTGAACATGATGATCCACCGGATGCGTTGGCCGGACTTCTTGTTTTTATGGGGGTGTTAAATGAATAATCTTTTTAAAGGCATTTTTAACAGGGGCGAGAGCGCTTATACTGATTTAATTATTCCTTTTGAACTAACCATGAGAAAAGCGGACTTTGTAAATTTCAAAACGGCCGCGCTTTATAAAAAAATTTTAACAAGATGTTATAACAAAACAAAAGGTTTTAATGACGAAGAAAAGGTTTTGTCTTTGTTTGATAGTGCCGAACAATCGAACGCGCGATTTGGTTTGATTACAAAAATTTCTTTCTTAATGACGGAAAAAGCGAAGGAATGCATCGTTTATGATTCCGGCATTGTCAGAAAGGCAACAACAAAAGAGCAAGAGAAAATCGAAAAAGATTATGAAAAAAAAGCAAGCTCAACCGTTGGAATTCTTGTCAATTTCCAAAAATACACCATGACCGATGTCATCAAAATGTATATGGGTTTTATTTACGATATTTTTGATTGCATGAATACGAATTTAGGCGCTGCGCGTTCCCTTCAGGTTAAAATTTCAAATATGCGAAGCACCATTTCGGCAAATGCCGTCAATGATCCAAAAGAACAGGCACAAAGAATGGTTGAAGGCGTTAAAAGTGGGAAAGCAATTATGCTTGATGCTTCTGATATGTTGGAACAAACGCAGGTCAACACCGATTCGGTCAAAAATGCAATTTTGCTTGTTGCGGGTCAATTAGCTTCCGAAATTGGCGTTCCGCTTTCTTTTGTCATTGGGGAACTTTCATCGGGAATGGCGGTAACAGGTGAAGCGGATGCAAATGCAGAAGAGCAGGGGATAAAGGATTTTTGGACTTCGATTTTCAAGCCGATTGTTTCAAAACTTTACGATGTCAAAATTGAATTTAAAACCGACAACTGGCGAAAAATAAAGGAATACTCACAAATAATTCCTTACATTGAAAGTTCTTTGTATTTGGATGAAGAAAAGAAAACAAAGTTGATTGAAGAATTGTTTGAGGGCTAAAAAATGGAGCAATTCAAACCGTCGGAATTTTTAAAAAAAGCATTGCCGGTTGGATTTTGGCGAAAAAAACTTTTAACAAATAACTTTGATTTAAAAAAAGAACAGGTTCGGGCAATTGTTACGGCAACAGCATTGACACAAAAAGAATTAAAAGCTTCAGCGTTAAAAGTTATTGACATATACGAAAAAAAAGCGCAAGATTTAAAAAGGGAAGGGGTAAAGGCTTTTAAAAGGGAAGCAACAAATGATGAAAAACTTCTTAAAAACCGCATTCAAGAGCTTGTTTTGTTTAATGAAGTTCAAAATCTTAAAGAATTGCACGCGGGGCAATATTACAGATGGCTTCCTTCGAGTTCCGAAACGCCGGATCCGGAACATCAATTGTTATATGGAAAAATTTTCAAAGTTGGCGAAGGCGATAAAGATGGAAATATGCCGGCAGAAAGGTTCGGTTGTAAATGTGGGGCCGAATTTTTAACAAATGAAGAAATGAAAAAGGAATAAACATGCCATTTACAGAAGAACAAGAACAAATGATTTTAAATAACATGCAAGCGTTTCAAGACTTCTTGCAAAAACAAACGGAACAAAAAAAAGAACCGGAATCAAATTTGCTTGATGCCGCCAAAAAGGCGCATGAAGAAGAAAAAACGGCCGCTCAAAATCAGAATGAGATGGAAACGGCAATCAAGTTTAATTTAGGGCTTGAAAAATTTGTTGAAAATTTCAAAGCCGTTCTTCCGGAAACAACAAAATCTTTAATTGAAGAAGTCAACAAAAAGAACTACACAACCGAAATTTTAAAAGCAAATGCAATTCGTTCGGGAATGATTGAATCCTTCATTGAATTGCAACAGAATTTTGACATTTTGCCGGAAACAATGAAGTCAAAGGCTTTAAAATTTAAAGCGTTGACGGCCGATGAAAAAGAAAAGCAATCGGCTTTGTTTTGGGATGTGGTTGAGGTTGGCGCCACACATCGGCAATTAATGAGCAAGGCCGCCGCCTTGCAAAAAGCTAACGGAACAAATGCGGACGGCGGGGAATCGGCACATCGGGCGCGCTTCCTTGCTTTAGGCGATAAATGGAAAAGAAAGGAATAAAAAAAATGGCAACATTCATGGGCACACCTTATGAACGCGGGAAGTCAGACGCAATTGTTACGCGAAAAGTGACGGCGCCGATTGAAGAAGGACTTGTTGTTTATCAATCAGACACCGACACCGTCGCGACAGTAAATGCGGAAGTCGTCCCGTTCGGGGTTATGGGATTAAACGAAATTGCAGGGGCTTCCGTTGTAATTTCCGGTTTAAAAGTCAAGGTTCAAACAGATGATGAAGAAGCACCGACAATCGGCGCTCAAGTTTTTGTTGTTCCGGCAACCGGTAAAGTTTCGGCAACAGAAGACGCAAACATTGCAACAAATGCGGTCTTTGCTTCAAACACAATCGAAACAGACGGAAGAACAAGAAACACCGCGACAAAGGCGGATGATCGCAAATGTGTTTTGATCGATTTTCCGAATGGGTTATAATATGGCAAAAACAAATCAAACATTCGCGGAATATTCGGAAGATTTCATTGAAGAAGATGAAAAACCGGCCGAAAAATCAAAAGTGAAAAAAGAAAAAACAAAAAAAGAAACGAAAAGGCAATCTTTACCACGTTTCGGGAAATTTAAGAAAGGAAAATAAAAATGGCAACCGATTTGAGAACCGACATTTTGACAAAAGAAGAATATTTGCAAGGTGCTTCCTTGTCTTATTCTCCGGTCATTTTGTCATTAACAAAAAAACAAGCGCACGATGTTAAATTGGATCAAGTCAAATTTAAATCAATTGATGTTGAACAAGATTCAATTGTCGCTTACCCTTTAACAAAAGAAGCGACAGAAGTTCGACACATTAAAGCCGGCGATTCAGCAAAAACCTTTAACATTTATGTAAAGGGCGCAAAATACATTCAATCATTGCGACATGGGGTTTCAGCGTTGCCGAAATTACATAATCGCGTTTTGTTGGAATATTCCAAAATCTTTGATAAAGATTCAATGTCAGGCGATGGGCACAATAATGGCTTGTTGGTTTCAGCAGATAGCAATTACACAACAAACGCGGGTCATCAAATTCCGGCCGTTGGTGGCAATGTGACAGAATTCACACGCGTTCAAGACTTAATCGCTTTGGTTGGAACATTACAAGCACAAGTTGATGCTTCACACATGAGCCAAAACATTACAATTTTCTATTATGGAGATGATTTGGTTAAAATGATGGGGTCAGTTACACAAGCAAACGAAACGCCGGTCGGCGAATTATTGCAAAAAGCATGGCCGGGTGTTCGTTGGATCAAAATTCCTTCCGCCGTATTGCCGGCAGGGGCAGGGCAAGGCTTGCTTGTTGTTGCCGATGATTTAGTAACACTTCATTATTGTCAAGAACCTACAATTGAAAATGATGGCACAAATGCGGAAGATAATTATTATTTTGCAAACTACATCACCGGTTCAACAATGGTTGATGTTGAGGAAAAAGACGGTATCATTAAGCAACCGATTACTTTTGCCTAATATAAATTGAAGGGGTGGTTGAAATGAAAGAAGAAGAAAGAATTGAAGCGAATCAAGTTTTAATGGATATCGAACAACCGACATTGACAGACGAAGAAGCCTTGCTTTTGTCGGGTTCGCTTGAATTGAAAAACATATTTTCCGACATTTCAACCATTCTTCAAAAAAGAGGAAGTGAGGGCGGAGCGCTTGAAAAATTGAAGGCGTTGGCGCTTTTAAACGGAATTTATTTAAATGTTGAAAAACAATATAAAAGCAACATTTTAATTGGGGCGGTTTTGGAATGATAAAAGGAAAAGGCCTTGATAAAATAATTCAAGTTGAACTTGACAAATATCAAGTTGAATTGGGTATTCTTAAGAATGAGCCTAAAAAACTTCCTTTATATGGGCAATTCAAAACTTATGCCGGAATTCGTCTTTTGCGAGATTCAAAAAATACAAGCGGAACTTTGGTCGATGTTGCAATTGACCTTGACAATCGGTTTAAATGGTTGAGAAAACCTTTTGCAAGCCAAAACAACAAAGAAGTCGTTCAAGTGGTAAATGACATTGTGAAAAGTATGAATGGGCGGGCAGACAAACAACGCGTTTTAAATGGCATGCAAGCAATTATTCGGAATCCTATTTTGCGCGGCGAATACGGGCAGAATTCACCAAAAACAGCTCAAGAAAAGGGATTCAACAAATTATTAATGGCAACAGGGCAATTTTTTAAGAATATAAAGGCAAGGTTCAAAAATGTTTAAAGAAGCACTTTATGAAGATTTGAGAGCTATTTTTGAATTTGAAAATATCCGGAATCAATCAGTTTCCGAAGGAATTGAACAGGATGTTCTTTATTTGACGATTGATAGCATAAAACAACAGCCAAAAGAGGGCTTTTATTATTTTTCAATTTCCGGCACAATCGGAACGCATAGTTCCGAACTTGTCAATCGATACGGGTTCCTTTTGGAAAGGGCGCGCCTTTCAGATTGGCCGAATAAAAGCCGATTCAGATTTTCATCAAGAGAAAGAAGCATTCCGGTTCAAGTTTATGAAAATATGTTTATAAAAACGGAATTAAACTTTGAATATCGGGTCGAGATACCGTTTAATCCGACGGTTGGGGAAATAACATTTCCAAAATTAAAATGGGTTTGGATAATTATTAACAAATTAAAAGAAAGGATAAAGAATGCGTGATGTTTTATTAGAATATGTCATGAGAATTGACGCGTTGACGCCGCTTCCGGCCGCATCAACCGCATATTTGAGAAAGGTTTTATGTGTTGTTAAACCGGCGCCGGAAGTCGCAACCGGAACAATTACGGAATGCACAACAAAAGAAGGCGTTCAAGCATTAACGCAATCAAATTGTTTCAAATTGCTTGAAGCCGGCATGAATTCAATTTTTGTTTTGCCGGTCGAAAATTTAAACATTGCCGACATCGTGCATGATACCGACAAAAAATTCTTTACAATCTTAATTGACGGAGCATTCAGCGCCGAAGAAATGGAAGAATTTGATCAAGGAACATTTGAAGGCGTCATTGGTTGGACAAACAACGACCGCGATCAATGCAAGGCATTCGCACAATCAAAAAACAATGTCGGTTTTTATGATTTAAGCGAAAATTCAAGCATCAACATGTATTGGGCTTTCGGCAAATTGCTTGGTTCGGTCAGTTGGAAAAATCAACAGTATATTGAAATGCCGCTTTCAAGCAACATCAACACAATCAACGAAGCGAATTTGTTGTTTGAAGATAAAATTTCTTTTGTTTTGAGTTCGGAAGAATATGGAAACAGGCTTGCCCTTTTTGCTTCAAATAGAAAAGCAATTGTCGCGCCTTATGTTTTTGAAGAAATTCAATTAAACCTTCAATCGAAGGCGCTTCAATATATTGAATTGAACAAGCCGGCTTATACAGAAAAACAAGCTTCATTATTAGAAGACACACTTCAAGGGATGCTTGATGAAAAATACATTGCAACGGAAATCATTGATTCGGCGACGGTTGAAATTACGCTTGAAAATGAAAATTTTGTTGCTTCCGGTGACATTTCAGTTGCAGAGCCAAAGGCTTTGTGGAGAATTAACGCAGTTTTAAGACAGGGAGAAATTTAAAATGGGAAAATATACAGCTTCTTTTCAAATTTGGAAATGTTCGGGCGGTTTCACCAGAAACGGACAAAATTATGATTTTAAGGATTTAGATTCCGTTTCATACACATACAACAGAAAGAACCATTTGACACGAGGGGCAAATGCAAAAAACAAAGTCGGCATTGTAACTCAAGAGGGATTAAAAACGCCGGATGTTGCGGAATATTCGGTCCTTGATTGTTCAAAAGAAGTTTATAATCTCTTAAAAAGGATTTATGAAAACGAAGAAAGAATTGACGCTTATTTTGTTGACGAAGAAACAGGTGAATATACAATTTTCAAAAATGCCGTCATTCGTGACAAACCGCGCCAAACAACAATCGATGAAAGTGAAACTTCAACATCTTTCATATTTGCAGTTGAATCTTTTGATGTAAAGGAAAAAATAAAAGATGAGTAAGTATGAATTGCGCGGGATCAAATCGGTTTATGCCTTTCAGGTTCTTCACACGCTTCTTTTGGGATATTGGACAATTCCGAACTTTGAAAACAAAAAAGAAAGCTTTGAAGCCTTTTTGAAAAGATTTGAAACAGGAACGGAAGAAGAAAAAAGAGCAATATTGACCCGCGCAATTTATCTTGTTAAATTAGAAAAAGATGAAATTTTGGCGGTTTGTTGTTTTGGAAAAGATAAAAACGGAATAACTTATTCGGCCGAAAATATCGAAAATCTTTCTTATATTGAAATTTGCAATTTGATCATAGAAGTTTGTCTTGAGATTTCAAAAATAAAGGTTTTTTTTTAACGGATGACGAAATAAAAAAAATTCCGAAATTTAATGTTGACCTTTATTCAGAAGCTAGTGTATTATTGAAGACAAGAAGCGATTTCACACTTGAAGAATTGATAAATTCGGCTTTTTTGAGGGCATACAATGGCACAAAATTATATAATTAATGTAAGTCCAAAACTTAACGGGGCAGATGCTCAAAAAATGGAAGCGGATTTAAACAAGAGATTTCAAAGGGTTGCGAATAAATTCGGCGGAGCTTTGAAAACCGTCGGTTCAAAATTAAAAGGAGTTCTTGCAGGAGCAACGGCCGGAGTGGTTGGAGCAATCGCCGCGAATCCTTATGAAGAAGTCAGCAGGAACCTTGATGAAATAACAGGACAAGCCGGCGAATTAATGGACAAGGCGATTCAATATAATGTTTCGGCCGGAAAAATGTTCATGGCGCAACAGCTTCTTGAATCAAAGGGCGTGAAAGATTTTGACACCATCCTTGACCGGTTCGCAGTTAAATTGGAACAGGCAAGAACAGGGGAAAGCGAAACTTTAAAAGAATTTGTCAACGAAAAAGATATTGTTGATGCTTTATTCATAGCACTTCAAAGCATCGGGCAGTTGAAGGGCGAAGAACAGGCGAAAATGCTTCAAGAAATTTTTGGCGGGCGTCAAGGCTTTTCGTTGGCACCAGTTGCGGCGGAAGACATGAAGGCACGCGCACAATTGGTTTTTGGTGACCTTGATTCGGAATATTTTCAATCATTAATTAAAAAACTTGATGATGTCGCAGATTGGCGCGATATAACAAGGGCATGGCTTAATCAAGAAAGACTTGAAATGAACGCCGGAGCAATAACAACGAAGGCGGTCAATGTTCAAAGGGATGTCGAATTTCAACAGGCTTCAAGAAGGGCAAAACAATTTGAAGAAATTGAAACTTATGCGAAAATGTCAGAGCAAATGAGCAGGGCGGCCGAAAGTTTAGATCAAATTCAAGCGGCAACATTGGAAACAATAGCGCCGGCGGTTGAAGGCGTTTTGAATATTGCCGAAGATTTATCAAAAAACATCAAAAAGCATGGGGCTTGGAAAGGAATTAAAAATTCAGTATGGGGGAATGATTAATGTTAAATGGAATTGCGCCGGTCATTGTTTTTGTGTTTAAAAAAGAAATTGCGGGTTTTAAAATTCCCTTCCTGCCGATTCCAGTATATTTGGATGAACGATTAACGGGGATTTTAGCCGATGAACATTCAAGACATATGTCGGTTGAAGTGGATCAAGTGGGCGAAGAATCTTATGAAAAGACGACTTCAAGTGATGTTCAAATTTCTTTTATTGCGAAAAAAAACAATGTTGCAGTAACGGCGGCGCTTGCATTGTTTGAAATGGTTATGAAATATGTCAACAAACAAGATTATTCAATCATTTTATATTATGACGATGTGTTCATGTTGGATGCAGCTTTAAAGGATTTTGAAACAGAAATTGAAACCGGAACGGACAAACGCTTAATTCGAATAACGCTTTCAAATAGACCGGAAAAATCATCAGTAGTCGGAACAATTTTAAAACGCGCGGGAAATGCGGTCGCGCCGTTTTTTTAAGGGGGAATCATGGCTTGGGCTTGGTTTGATATATATGATTTGAACGAAATGGAAAAAAAAGGAATTCCGCAAAAGGAAATTGAAGTTGAACTTGAAGATTTGGGCCTTCAAAAAATTATTATTTACAAGGCGAATTATTACGGGGTCATTTTCAAAGGGGTTGCATTAACGCCAAAATTGAACAAAAGGAACGGTTTTTCAAAAGACGGCGTTGGCGCGTATATTGACGGCGAAAATCATTTGTGGGTGGGTTATAATGAAGATTAAATGCGAATCGGGATTTTATAAATTCTTTCCGGAAAATCCGCTTGAAATAGGGGCTTTTGAAAAACGATTTGCATATAAATTAAAATACACGCGCGGTTTTTGGACATTTGGAGATTTGGCAGAACTTCAAAATTATTCTTTCAAAGGTCATTATTTGGCCGGATTAAATATAGGTTCGGTAAATTTTGCCGGAACGCCGGAAGAAGTTTTGAAAAAAAATAATTTGACTTATAATCTAAAATTTGAAACAATAACACCAAAGGGAGCAATTTTAACTTATTTAAACTATGACGAAGGTCAATATATAAGTTCAAAAGAGCTTCCGCAAGCGTTCGGATTTGATAAAGACGGAAACAGAATTTCGGGTTTTGAAGGCTTTGTCAATGTTGCTTTGGGTCTTTTTAAAATTGAAAGGTTCTTTTATGAAAATATTTGAAGCATCAGCAGAAGGACAGGTTGTTCGAGTTGGCGGAAGGGTTGTTCCGGATTGCCCTATTTTGGGCGAAGGTTTGGGGTTAAGTTCCGGTTATTTGGTAATGGCCGAAGACAAACTTGTTTATTTGCCAAAAACAACACCGGATTTAAAAGCGCTTCTTGAAATTTTAAAGGTAACATTGGGAATTATTGCAACGGAAATTTTTCCGGAAAATTTAGGCGGAAAGATTACAGCCGATTCTTTCGGACAAAATATTGTTGCTCAACAAACACAAATTGAACAATTGATGAAGGTGCTAAAATGATTGACATTGAAATAAAAGAAGGGAAAGCATTCGCGGTTGATACGGTTGTTTTCAAAGCCGCGAATCTTCTTAAAATTCAAGAGGGCGAGCTTGAATACCATCCGAATTTTGGAATCGATTTAAAAAGGTTCTTCGATCCGGACATTCAAATTCAAAACGAAACTTTTGAGGCCTATTCGTTGCAGAAAATGGCGCAAAATGGAATCAATCCGATTTCATTGGCGATTGAGAAAAAGACATTCGAGCAAATATTTAATTATGATTTAATTTCAGCGGAAACAGGGGGTTTTATCAGATGAGTTACACCGTCACAAATGGTTACACACCGCAATCTTATGAAGCGATTTTGTCGTCAGTTGTTGCCGAAGTGAACAATCAATTCGGCACATCATATTCAAACGAACAGTTCGAAGGGACGAACATTTGGAAAGTTTTTTACACAGGTATTCAAGAGCTTTTAAAAATTGAAAATAAAATTTCCGAACTTTCTTCAAAACTTCAAGATTACATTCGAACACAGAATGAAGAACTTTTAATTCAAAGAAGTTCGGTTGACGGATTCATTCAAGGAATTGAAGAAGAATTAAATATAATTTCATCAATCCGGCCGATTGAAACAGAGGAAGAAGCCGGAACATTGGCGGTTGCCGTTGATTTGGATTCGGATTCCGAGGATTATCAAGACAAAAAGAATCAAATTATCGAAAGAATGCACAGATGGTTGACTGCCGGCCTTTTCTATGAAGGAATCGAAAGGGGGCAGGTAACAGCAACAAATGGACAAGAATTCGAATATGGATTTAATTTGCCGACGGAAACACCTTTAAAAATCAATATAAGAATAACGGTTTCGGACAATAAGTCGCTTTTTGTTTTGACAACAAATGAAATAAAAGAAAAATTTATTGCGAATTTTAAAGAAAAGTATCGTTTAGGTTTTGACTTCGAACCGCAAACTTATTTGTGCCTTGACAAAGATTTACCGTTCGCTTCCGCTTATGAAGTTGAATATTCAACGGACGGTGGATCCAGTTATAAAAGCGAAGTTTTAAAAGCTATGTATGACGAAAAATTTGTATTCGGAACGGATGATGTAATTGTTGAGGTTGAATAATGACTCAATTTGCGATTAAAGATCAAGAAGAAATAAAAACACACGCCGTTTTTGAGAGAATGACGGCTCAAACGAATTTTGACCTTCAAGAATATTTTAACAACGCTTACAAAAGCATCGAACTTGGCCGGGTCATTTATGATTTGGGATTGTTTCCAATTTATAAACTTCTTGAGCGGAATCTTTTTATAAAGGCCTTTGCGCAAATTGTAGAGGGTGAAAAAAATCTTGGTTCAATAGAAAGTTATTTAAAAATCTTATATGCTATTTTTGGAGATTCGGCGCGAATTACTGTCACAAAAAATCCTTTACATCTTAAGATTGATATTGTCGCGCCGGTTCAAGTTTTTTATTTGTGGATCACAAAAAAAGGCGAATATATAATAACAAAATCCGGAAAAAGAATTTTGTTAAAACAAGGGGTGGCATCGGTTTCAGATCGTGAGCTTTTGGACATTCTAAAAGCGACAACAACAGCGGGAACATTTGTCGAATTTACACTTAACAGGCCGGAGGAGTAGGAATGGCAGAAAATGAAATTGAAATTTCGGAATTAGAACTTGCGGACGAACTTTTGAAAGACATGGTCTTTCCGGTTGAGACAGCAACAGACACGAAGGCGGCAACGCTTCTTCAATTGAAAAAATGGTTGGGAACAGCGCTTCCGGTTGGTTTTATCCTTCCGGCAGTTGGAAAAATAAACGATTCGCGATTTACATTACTTGACGGAAAGACGATTGCAAAAAATGGAGCCTATCGGGAATTTTGCGAAAAAGTTGTTGAACAGGTTCAAGCGGGAAATTGGTTTGCATGCACGCAAGAAGAATATGATGCAGATTTGTTGGCTTACGGTCAATGCGGCCGATTTGTTGTTGAAAATGACTATATAAGAATTCCGAAATTGACAAGGTTCGCCGGAGCAACGGTTACGCTTTCAGAAATCGGAAAGTCTTTTGCTCAATCCTTGCCGCAACACACGCACACGCGAGGTTCGATGAACATCACAGGCGGTCCGATTCATATCAGCGCTTATGGACCCGGAAACATTACTTCCGGAGCTTTCCAAACGACTTCAACCGGATCATCACACAACGATTCGGGTGGAACCGGTGTCGATATATCTTTTAACGCGGCAAACGCTTGGACAGGTTCAACATCGGGAGCTTCCGATGGAACTTATCAATCCGGCGCCAAAGTTCAGCCGGATCATGTAAAATTTCCTTATTATATGGTTATCGGTTCGGAAGGACAAAGAGAAGATGTAATGGTTGACATTAATCAGGTTTATGAAGACATGAATTTAAAAGCCGACCGCGATGAATTAAATTTTTATGCAAGAAAAGATTTGTCAAATTTGACGGCAGAAGGGAAAAGCTATGCTTCCGGATTGAGTATGCCTTCAAATAAATATACAAATTTAACTTTAGGAGCTAGTGGTTCAAATTATACAGCACCAGCGAATGGATGGCTTACTTTAACAAAAGAATCTACGGGTTCTGGGCAAACTATTAGGATTCAACAAGGTGGCGGTTTAAGAACAGGCGTTTTTTCAACAGCAAATGGTCAATGGTTAGAAGTTATTTACCCTATGAGCAAAGGAGATGCTGCAGCAATTATATATGATACAGGTGGACCAACAAGATACTTTCAATTCATTTACGCAGAAGGAGAAACAGAATGAAATATATAATTGAAAGAAAAAACAAATGCCTTTTTGTCGATGATGACAAAGAAAAACTTATAGGCACATTAATTTTTATCAGCTTTGAAGAATCAGATATAAAAGAAGTTGAAGATGATGAAATTGAACTTGCTTATGATGGATGTTATTATATGAAGGGTTTCGCGCCGGTTCAACCGGTTGACGAATACAATCAACAGCAAAGCGAAGCAAGGTCAAAAGCATATATTGAAAGAACTGATCCTTTGACTTTGCGAAAAATGAGAAAAACAGCGCTTAACGAATGGAATGAATCGGAAGAATTGAATTATATTGAACAAATAAAAAGAATTTCGGAAGAAATTGAAAAGGATTTTCCATACAGATGAAACAATCAACATTCTTTTTTTATGAAGATTTAACTTTGAATCATAACGCGATGCCAAAAGAACGGGGCATCCGTTATGAATTCGCACATAATGAACAAAAGATTTTAAAAAATCGAAATAGTTCAATTCATCACATGTTGGGCATGTATGAACGGCAAATTTATTTATTAAAACAATTACAAAGGATTCGAAATGATTGAAGAAGAAAAAATATCGTCAATTGGTGGACGACATAAAGTCGGGAATGTTAATGTTCAAATTGGTTCCGAAAAAGGCTATTATGTGGGGAGCGCTTCAAATATGGCGCGGTTGTTTATAATGATTTCGGTTTTATTTGGGCTGATAATGAGTGGAGCTTGTTTTTATTTTGCAAGCCGTCTTTCAATTGCAGAATATAAAATCGAAACTTTAGAAAGCAAGGTTTTAAAATGAAATATCAAGAAGGATTGTATAAAACAAAAGAATTTTTAAAAAGCAATCCGGAACCGAAAATAAAAGATATTTGCGAAAAGGCCGGTTTAACGGAAAAGGAAACATCTTTTATCATTCAGAGATTCAGAAAGGGCCGTCAAAGGGAATTATTATCCTATGATATGGGCAAATGCACCAGTTCGTTGAGCATAAAAACGACAAGACTTTTGAAAATAATTCGAATTATTCTTGAAGATTTGGGGTTCATTGATAAAAATTAAACATTTTTGAAACAAAACACAAACAACACCTTTTAAAAAATATGTAATTCTAAACTTGAGGAATGAACCTCAATATTTTTGAAAGGGCGTTTAAAATGTTCAATTTCCACAGATTGCTTTTGTTAATCAACCGAAAATGACATTTTAACGCCTTAATTTTTTTTAAAAGGAGTTAAAATGACAGATATCATTACAAGTGGCGGTTGCAACGGTTTTGGCGGTGGCGAAGGGTTGGCCGCATTCGGGGGCGCTTTAATCGGTTCATGGTTTGGAAATGGCTTCAACGGTGGCGGTTGGGGCGGATTTGGCGGAAACGCCGCCGGAATTGGCGCGGGATTCGCAACATCAATTTTAAATGACGGGATCAACGCCGTTCAAAATTCAATCAATGGCATGAACATGAATCTTTCATCAGGTCTTTGCAATATCGGATATCAAACGCTTGACCAATCTTCACGAAATCAATTAGCTATGATGCAAGGATTTTCAAGTTTAGGCCATGACAATTGTCAGAACACCGCAAATATCGTTTCCGCAATCAATAATGTTGGCTACATGCAGCAAGAATGTTGTTGTAAAACACAATCAACAATTCGAGATGAAGGAAATGCGACGCGTCAATTGATTCAACAAAACTTCATTGACAAATTGCAAATGAAACTTTGCGATGTCAAAGACGAAAATGCTTCTTTAAAAGCGCAATTGTATCAAACAAATTTGTCGAATCAACAAACCGGCGCTATTTTAGCGGCAATCCGTTCAATTACACCGGCAACAACGACAACAACAGCTTAACGGCGCGGGGGCGCGAGCCCCCTTTTTAACGAAAGGGAACACCAAAAATGAGATATTTTTCATACAATCCATATTGGAAGGATTTTAAAAGAGTTGAAAAAACAATTGAAGACCATCCGGAAACATGGGATAAATATGAACATGTGAAAGATGGGCATCAAAAGATTCTTGAAATGGAAATTTCAGAATTTCGAGAATTGGAAGACAAGAACGCAACCTCAAAAGAGCGTTACAAAGCCGCGAAACATATAGCGGCGGCGGCAATTTTAATGATGGCAAATGTGAGGGCGCAAGATGAACGGTTATAGCATCCCACAAAAAATCAATGTTCTTGGCGAAAGTTGGGAATTGATTAAAAATGCAAATGACCCGTCGGTCGGATTTCCATTTGAAAGGGTCAACACCGTTGATTTTCAATGTGACGAAATAACGCGTGGCATTTATCGTGTAATGGTAACCGGAAACATTCAGCCGATAAATGGAAGCCTTGAGAAGCCTTTGAGATTGGTTTTTATCGGTTTCAACAATACACCGATTTATCAAAGATTTCTTGTTCGGGACCATTTAAGGAAGATGAGCATTTACAAAGCCGACATGGGAAATTTTGCCGCCGAATTTACGAATGCTTTCTTGGGAAACAACAAAGAAGCGCAACAACAATATGACATAAAACCATATCCGGAAACGAAAGGGGAAAACAATGGCAGAACAACCACCGATGATGAATAGCGACTTCGAAGAAAAATTCGCGAATTATTTCAAAAGAATCAAGGCAGAAACAAGAAAAATTTTGGAGCGAGGATGGGACTCAAGAAAATGCGCGTCAAGCGCAAGTTGGCTTCTTGCCCGTTTCGGCATGAACAAGGATCCGGAATTCGCGGAAGAAGCGGCAACCTATATTTTGGCCGCAACATATCAGAAAATGGAAGGGGAAAAGAAACGATGAAAAATTTGATTTGGGTTTTGATTGGCGGTTTCGTTTTAATGCAAGTTATGTCAAAGGCATTTGACGGCGACATGATGGACGATTTGACGACTTATGACAATGTTCTTGAGTATGAAACACGCGATGGATATATGGGCGGACAATCAGCGCACAAAGGATATAACAGAGCCGAAACGCGTTATGATTATGTCCCCCGTCGTTCAGAAAGAACAGGCCGATATATTGAAAGATAAAAGGTATTGACTTTTTTGTTTTTTTAAGCAATATTTTAGAAGGATGGGCCGTTTATGAATAAAGGAGTCGCGATGAACCGGATAACAACAGCTTTAAACACCTTTCTTGGGGTTTCAGCAAGTTTTATTATAAACAATCTTCAAACGATTCAAGCGATTATAACATTTATTTTAACAACGGCCTATTTACTTTATAAAATAAAAGAAGCGCGACTTGACGCGAAATTAAAAGAACAAAAGGTCAGTAAAAATGCAAAAAGAAAAAGACATTGATGTTTTGGCGCGCACTATTTATGGGGAAGCGCGAGGGGAATCCAAAATCGGGAAAATGGCGGTTGCTTCCGTCATTTTGAATCGTTACAAGTCCGGAAAATGGTTTGCCGGAAAAACAATTGAAGAAACTTGCAAGAAAGCATGGCAATTTTCTTGTTGGAATTTTGGCGATCCGAACCGCGACAAAATAACAAAAGCAACAAAGGAAGAATTGGGCGAATGTTTAACAATTGCCCGCGATGCGGTTGACGGAAAATTCAAAGACATTGTTTGCGGTTCATGTCATTACCATACAAAACAGGTTCAGCCTTCATGGGCGCGCGGAAAGGTTCCGACCATTGAAATCGGGAATCATTTATTTTATAAAGGTATTGAATAATGGAAGAATTAAAAAAGGCGCTTTCAAAGGTGGCGCCGTTTTTTATTTGTTTCATCATGATTGTTTCGACCTATCTTCTTTTTGAAGATTATGAAAAAGCCGTTGATTTATTAATCGGGGCGATTGGTATTTTCAAATGATTAACAAATTATTAACCGGAATTTTGATTTTGTTTATCATTTTAACGCCGATCATATACTTGAGCGGATACGAAGCAGGAAAAACAAAGGCAAAAATCAAAACCGTTGAAAAAGTTGTTTATATCCAAAAAGAAGCCGCCAAAAACACAAAAGAAATTGATGTGTTAGCGAAAGAAACAAAAGAAAGGATAATTTATGCGGAAAAAAATATTGATTGCGCTTCCATTCTTAATTTTGATATTTCTAAATGCTTGCAATAAGGCGCCGGCGAATTGTTGCCCGTTGATTTTGGATGTATATGAAAAACCGAAGCTTGTTAAAGAATTCATTCATAATGCTGAGGTGTATAAAAAAGGTTTTGAAATGTGTTTTTGTAATTGACATTTTAAAAAAATAAAAATAAAATGTTTCTGTTTGTTATTACTGATGAACGAAACAGCAAAAAAAAGCCCCTTTTTGAGGGGCTTTCCTTTTATGAGAAGAACTTCTTTAAAAGAAAGTTCATGAAGCCGGAAATGGTTCGACATTCGCTTTCGCAATGTTTAAGAAGTAATTCATGAAGTTCGGCATCAATTGTTATTGTAATTTGTTTTGTTTTTCGCATTTGACCCCCTTATTTAACAGATACAATGGATTTTTGAAAAATTTTGATTCCGGAAATATCACGAACACCGGAACGAATGGCATCATTGACGGCTTTCGAATTGACTTCCAAAAATTCGGCCGGAATTTTAGAAATATCTTCAATTTCAAAGGTCCACACCGTCCGGACAGTTGAAGAAGATGAAGAAAGATTGATTTTGTCGGTTTTGGCGGACTTTTCAATTTCTTTTAATTGTTGAGCTTCAATCGATTGAAGAAGTGCTTCACGCGTTGCGAAATCGTATTTGTCAGCATCTTTTTTTAGGGATTCCATTTCTTCACACCGGCGAAGTGCTTCTTCTTCTTGTCTTTTCTTTTCTTCAATAGCGAGAGCTTCAAGGCGGATTCGTTCAGCGTTCAAATAAGCGTTGATTTTTTCACGAGTGATTGAATCGGCTTCATTTAAGAATTGAAGGGCCGGTTTAAATTGTTCTTCAATTTCCTTGATTTGAGCCTTTAATTCAGCGGTTTGTTCTTTCTTTTGCGATTCGGCACTTTTTTTGAATGAGGAAATTTCTTTTAAGAATGCGCAAGCGCGTTCTTTGTCAGCTTCCGAATTAATGACAGCCGCTTGAATTTCATTTAAAAACTTTCTTGATTGTAATTCTAAAGGTTGAATTATAGATAATATTGTCATGGTTTTTTCCCTATTATTAAAAATTAAACACAATGTAATTTTAACATAAAAAAAATTATTGTCAAGTATAAAATATTATTGACAAGTAAAAAAAAATATTTTAATGTTGATTTTGTGAAAGGAGATAACATGAAAAACGGAATATATTTTAATATGCCGGACGAAGAGTATCATTCAATCGAAAGATTGAGTTCATCCGGAATGAGGGACATTCTTGAAAGTCCGACAAAATTTTGGTTCAATTCGCGGTTCAATCCATTATTTGAAGAAAAAAAATCGGAAGCAATGGATGCAGGAACAATGTTCCACGCCTACATTTTAGAGGGGGAGCAAGTATTTAATGAAAAATATGTTGTCATGCCGTCAGAAATTGAGGCAATGAACAAGAACAGTTCTTCTTTTAAATTATGGAAGGCCGCACAAACAAAAAAAATCATATCATGGCAAAAATATTTTGAAATGAAAAAAATTGTTCGGTATTTGGAGCAAGACGGACAAATTCTTTCGACAAACTTCATGAAAGAAGGAATGCCGGAAGTTTCTATTCTTTGGACAGATGAAAGGGGAATTGACCGGAAAGCGAGAATTGACCGCTTGCGAATTTTTTCATTCGTTGATTTGAAAACATATTCAACCGACAAGGTTGGCGATTTAGAAAGTTATATTTCAAAATATTTCTTCACATACAAAGTTTTTTTGCAAATGGTAAATTACCGACAAGCACTTTTTGCGGCAAAAAAATTTGAAAAAGGGCAGGTTTTCGGAACTAAAGAACAAAAGAAGTTTTTTGAGGAAGTCCGGCAAAGTGAAGATTATGTTCCCCTTGTTTTGTTTGTCAATCGAATATTGCCGCAAGCACGAATAAAGGCTTTTACAAAAGAAAATTGTCCAGATTTGTGGCGATTGGGCGAAAGGATGATTGAAGAAGCTTCAACAAAATACATTGACAATTTGAAAAAATACGGCAAAAATTCGGCATGGCTTGAAGAAGTGGATGTTTCGAATCTTCATTTTATGGACGAAAATTTTCCACAATCTTTTTATGAAATTTTAAAGGGGGGATTATGAAAAAACACTTAAAATTCGTTGATTCTTTGGGATGTTGCCTTTGCGGTTCGCGATTCGCAACACATCATCATTTATTGAGGGTTCGGCCGGAGTTCGAGCCGCCAAAGAAGGGGGAAGAACTTTTTTTAATTCCTAAAGTGAAGTCAAAAGGAATGGGAACAAAATCAGATGATCGGTTTTGTTTGCCATTATGCGGAAAATGTCACTTTGAACTTCACCAAAGCGGAAATGAAGCGCGATATTTAAGGGAAAGGGGAATTTGTGAACCGGAACGGTTGGCGCTTTTTATATATGAAAATTCGGGCGATTTTGAAACAGTAAAAAGGGGGCTAAAAAATGAATTTCAGGGTCGCAGAATTTAAAAGAAAGGGACGAAGGCTTGAATTTAACAGGTTTATTTATAAAGGGTTCAAATTGGATCAGAACGGCCAATTGTGGTTCAAAAACCGAATCGCAAACACAACGGATAAAAGGCGGAAAGTCTTTTATGCAAGGGATTTTGAAACGGGCCGGAAAGACGAGAACGGCAGGCCGATATATGAAAATGACATTTGCGAATTGATGGGCGAAGTCATTGGACAAATTGAATTCTTGAAGAATAAGGGGGCATTTTTGCTTGTTCACAAAAACGGATTCATGAAGGTTCCTTATTCTTTCATGGACGAAAACGAAGCGCATTTTTTATTGAAAGGGCATGTGTATGAAAAAAATCGGGGGTAGATTGTTATTTTTGGAAGAAAAGGAAATTGAAAGATTTTTAAAAGAATATTTGATGATTGAAAATTTTAAAAATATAAAAATAAACATTGAACCTTCAGCAATGGGCGGTTTTGATGTTTTTTTTGAAATGCAATTTTGAAAAGGAGGAACAATGATGGGTAAAAAATAGAACTTGGTATACCGAAAAATCACACAATGAATTATTAAAAAAAGTTGAGGAGTTGGAAAAACAACTGAAAGAAGCAAACAATTTATTATTGAGGCTTTAAAATGATTGAAGAAATTGTAAAATGGCATAAAGAAACATTTCCGGATGCAGATTTGGAAAGTCAAAAATTAAAATTTCTTGAAGAATACAAGGAGTATTTGAACAGTTGGGACCTTGAGGAATTGGCAGATATGGCAATCGTCAATTGTGTTTTAAAATATAGGTTTTTGTTTTTTAGATTTGATGATATATTCCGTTTTGAAGCAGAGGGAACAGAAACGATTTTAAGAGAAATAATAATTAAAAAAATGAAAATAAACAAAAAAAGAAAATGGAAAAAAGAAAATGGAGTATATCGACATGAATGATTTGATAAATAAAATCCATTTGGGCGATTGTATGGACTTTTTAAAAAAGCTTCCGGACAAGTCAATTGACCTTGTTTTGACGGATCCACCATATTTAATAAAAAACACAAAAGCCGGTGGAAATAGTGAATTTGCAAAATCAATTCAAAAAATGAATAATGAAATAAGAGAAGCCGGAATTGTTGATGGTGTTTCATTGGATTTTTGTAATGAAATTTTGAGAATACAAAAAAAAATAAACGCATATATTTGGTGCAGCAAAGATCAAATATTGGATTATATTAATTTTTTTGTATACCAAAATAAATGTTCTTTTGATATTTTATGTTGGCAAAAGAATAATGCAATACCGACATTCAATAACAAATATTTAACAGACAAAGAATATTGTTTGTATTTCAGAAAGGGCGGATATTGCAATCCGGAAAGATACGAAGAAGCAAAAACAATATTTTATGAACCGATCAACATAAAGGATAAAAAATTATTTGGGCATCCGACAATAAAACCATTAAAAATTTTTGAAATATTGATAAAAAATTCAAGTAAAGAAGGCGAGTTGATTTTGGATTGTTTTTCCGGTTCAGGCACAACGGCGATTGCGTGTCATAATTTAAAAAGAAACTTTATTTGCATTGAAAAGGATCCGGATTATTGGAAAAAGAGCATTGAAAGGCTTGAAGAACATAAAAGACAATTAATTTTATTTTAAATTCAAAGGTTTATAAAATAATTTAAAAAATATGTAAAAATAATTAAAAAAAGTATTGACAATTATTTTAAAAAGAAATAAAATGAAATTATAGAAAGGGACGATGGGCGTTCCTAAAGAAGA
>JAZNVO010000058.1:0-1806 GCA_045592885.1 Alphaproteobacteria bacterium | reverse complement strand
CTTTTTAATGCGTTTAAATGTGTATTTGAATGCTTATCAAAAAAGGCAATTCGTTGGCGTTTTGGAAGGCAAGGAACGCATTTTATTTGAATATGCTCCTTCTTTTTTGAAAACGGGAATTTCTCTTTCTCCATTTATGTTGCCGTTAAAAAGTGGCATTTTTGAAGATAAAAAACAAACATTTGACGGTTTGTTTGGCCTTTTTAATGATTCACTGCCGGACGGATGGGGATGTTTGTTATTGGATAGATATCTTCAAAAACAAGGACTTTCTTATTATGATATTACTCCTCTTCATCGCCTTTCAATTGTGGGGAAGGAAAGTTTAGGTGCCCTTGAATATGAACCAAAAGAAACACCGGAGGAGCTCTGTTTTGAAGCGATTGAATTGGATGAACTTTCTTTTGGAGCGCATCAAATTTTGGAAGGAGCTAGTTCTGATTTATTGGATCATTTAAGATCTCTTAATGGCTCAACAGCGGGAGCTCGACCCAAAATAACGGCAAAAGTTTCCGATGATTTTAAAACCATTCGAAGTGGTCGAGACTATGAAAAAGGATTTTCCTCTTGGATTATTAAGTTTTCATCTGATACAGATGAAAGAAACTTGGGAGCGTTAGAGTATATTTATTCGCTGATGGCCAAAAAGGCTGCTGTTGAAATGCCTGATACCTATTTATTCCCGTCAAAAAATTCAGCGGGACATTTTGCCACAAAGCGGTTTGACAGGGTTGGAAAAAATAAGATTCATATTCACAGTGCTTGTGGACTGTTGCATGCCTCTCATCGCATTCCGACTTTAGATTATGAAAATTTGATTCGGTTGACAAGTCATTTAACGCATGATGAACGTGAAGTTGAAAAAATGGTCCGCCTGATGATTTTTAATGTGAAATCGGGCAACAAAGATGATCATACAAAAAACTTTGCTTATATGATGACAAAAAATTATGAGTGGAAAATGACTCCGGCTTTTGATATCACGCCGTCCAATGGGATTAATGGCGAACAAACGGCAATGGTGAATGGAAAGGGAAGAAAGATTTTGAATGAAGATTTGATTTCGGCTGCCAAACTTTCCGGTTTATCTCTTCAAAAAATCAAAGAAATCATTGAGGAAGTGGAAGATGCTTTGTCTTTTTATCCAGCGCTTTTAAAAGAGTTTTTGGGACACTCCTCAATGAAGTTTAAAAAATAAAAAGACGGCTCTGTTCGAACCGTTTTTTTATTTTTTTATTGGTTGTTATTTAGCATCAGCTGCAACTTGCATTTTGACAATGATATCAGGATTTGCAACAGCGCCATTGTTGGCGTGTGTTCCTGCTTTAATCATATCAACAAATTCCATACCGGATGTAACTTGACCAAAAACGGTGTATTGTCCATCTAAGAAACCGGCATCATCAAAGCAAATGAAGAATTGGCTGTCAGCAGAGTTCGGATCCATCGCTCTTGCCATTGAAACGGTTCCTCTACCATGATGTTTTGAATTAAATTCGGCTTTAAGTTTTTTACCTGAGCCACCCATACCGGTACCGGTCGGATCGCCTGTTTGAGCCATAAATCCAGGGATAACGCGGTGGAATTTCACACCGTTATAAAATCCTTCTCTGGTCAATTCTTTAATTCTGGCAACATGGTTGGGGGCTACATCCGGATATAATTCAATTGTAACGCGACCATTTTCTGTATCTAAATAGAGTGTATTTTCTTTATCCATAGCTTTTGCTCCTGTTGTTGTAAGTAATAATCCCGCAATGAGGGAGAGTATCCATTTTTTCATATTTAAGTCCTTTCGTTATAAAA
>JAZNVO010000057.1:0-5915 GCA_045592885.1 Alphaproteobacteria bacterium | reverse complement strand
GGCGTTTCTTGATTTTGTGTAACCATGGTCTCTCTCCTTTTTTTTATTAATAACCCCTGTTTGTTTCTTGAGCAAGGCGCCCTTGCTGGTCAATTCCTTCTTGAGTGGCAGTTGAAATTTCAACCGCACCGAAAGATCTTAAGGTGGCGCTCAAATCTCTGTTTTGTTCGACCCTTTCTTCCATCAAACGATTTTCTGTCAACACCTTCAAAATTTCTGTTTGTCCATTTAAAGCGGCCTCTTGAAGCGCCGTTCTGCCATAAACATCCGCTTTGTCCGGATCAGCACCATAAAACAAAGCCTCTTCAATCACTTCAAACTGATTTCTTGCCACCATATCGTGAAGCGGGGCCCGTCCGTTCAAATCTTCTGCCGTTAAATCGGCACCATTTTCAATCAATTCTTTCAACATATCCGGATGAGAGGCATAATGCAAGGCTGTTTTTCCTTGTTCATCTTTATATGATACATCCGCACCGGCTTGCAAAAGAGCATGAACAATTTCACTGTCCCCCCGCTCTGACGCAACCAAAAGAGGCGATTTTGCTTCCATAGAGGAGGCAACTTTATTCACATCAGCGCCGGCTTCTATCAAGGATTCCACCATTTGAAGCGAGCCACCTTCTGCGGCTTTTTGCATCACAGATTCACCATATTCGTTGGTGGCATTCGGATCGGCTCCTTCTTTTAAAAGCAAGGCCAAACGGGCTTCATCTTTTTCTTCGATTGCCAAAAATAATGCTTTTGTCTGTTCTGAAACGCTTTCTTTTTGAGATGTTGTTCCTTCGATTGCCACCCCTTCAGCCCCAACTCCTTTTGCGCTTTCTTGTGAGTGAGGAACAACCCCTTGTTCAGGTGTTTCATTTATCAAATTGCGTTTTTCAACACCGTCTTCTTTTGCGCCCCCCAAAATGGAAGACATCGCCGAATTATCATGCAAAATACCAAGCAATCCGCCAAAAAAACTTGTTTGCCTCGGTTTTTCCGTCATAATGTAATCATCGGCCGTTGTCACAACAGGGGAAGGTGTCTTTTCTTTCAAAATCACCTCACTTATATCCCCTTGTTCCTTTAAAAGGAAATTTCGTTTCCCTGTCACCATTTCAAAAAACCAGTTTTGAAATGAAAACTTGTTTTCAACTGTTGTGATAGGGGTATCAAGCCCACCCGTTTGAGCAGAAGAAGTTGGCCCGTCAGTCAGGTCGTTTGTTCTTCTGTTTGAAAACAGATCAAAGAGTTTTTCCGTAAAGGTGCGGTTATCCCGAATCATGGCTTCCCCCCTATTTCACCTATTTTTTTATCCCTTCTTTATTCAGAATATCACGCATTCAAGGTTTTGACAAGAAAAAAGAAACAAAATTCCTTCTTTTTTTATCCTCCTCTTGTTTTTTGATGATTTTTTTTCGCCTGATAGATCAAAAATTCTTTATTCCCACACATTATTTTTTGAGGATTGATTTTATCCCGACTCCCCATTATTTTTTCCCAACAAAGCTGTCTTTGTTTTTCATATAAGGCATTTTTGCTTATCTTGATCGGCTTCGAGATTTGTTTTTTTGTTTCAAAAGGAATTTATGCCGTGATGATTTTTTGTGAACCAAAATCATTTTTGGCGTCTGTAATTCCTTTTCAAAACCCATAAGTTTTTTTCTTTTTTCCAAAATCACCCCTCGCAAAGGAGAAAATTTCAAAATCTCTTCTTTGCTCATTTTTTGAATTGTTTCATCAAAAACATCCGTTTGACTCACTCTGAAATGCAAAGTATCCAAAACCGCCCGTTCTTCAGAAAGAGTTCCCTTCCCTTTTAAAAAACAACTTGATTTTGAAAGAATTTCATGCACCCACCAATCGGGTGAAACTATTTTATCTTGATCCGTCATTCGATATTTTGAATATAAAAACGCCAGAAAAAAGAGATCCGCTTGAACAAGGGGGGAAAATGATTCAGCCTTTTTTTTGCTTTGAAGAACCCGTTCAACATCCCCGAAATCCGTTTGAATTTGGCTGATGTCTTTTTGCGTATAAAACAAGTTATATCTTTCTTCAAATGCTTTGGCAATCAAACGAGATTTTTTCTTCCCGCCAATCACATGGGCTTTACAACCCCGTATATTTTGAAGACATCTTTCAATATATACAAACCGCCAACGTGCCCTCATTTGTCGATAATATCCATTTGTTATACAAAGGCCGTAAGTGGCGCCCATAAAAGCAACCCCCAACAAAGAGAAAGCAGATTTTCCTAAAGTCCCCAAAAAAAACGCTATCCCGGAATAAAAACATACCGTCGAAAGGTAAGTGAAAATATTGTTTTTTCGAAGAGGTTGCGTCAAAAACCGGATGTGGCCGGCCATTGTTTCAAGAGCCGACTGTTCACAAACTCTTCTTCTTTTTTCTTTTTGAAACAAAAGCCGCGGGTCTTTCAAATATCGTTTGAATTTATGACGCCACAGGTGCATTTTATAAATCGTGGCGATTAAATCTTTTGAAACAGATGGGGGGATATAAGGACCCGTTTTTTTAAAAAACAGCAAATAAATACATTCCGAAAACGTGTCTGAATAAAATTTATAAATACTTTTCATTAAATTGCAACAAAATGAAAAAAATGACATCTTTTCAGACACAATCTGATATGTTTGAGCTTGTTTTTCCGCTTCAAAAGCAAGAGTTAAAAAAAATTCATCTTCGGCACATAATTTTTGACGACCGCCTTTGATCGGATATCCTTTTTTGTTCCAATATCCCTTATTGTTTTCAAAAAACGGGCGCAGTTGCATATGATCCAAAACATGATCCGATTCATGCAAAAAAGTCAGCGAAAGAGACAAAGGGTTTTCCCTGTGATGCAATTCCCGATGAAAAAAAATGCTGTCAAAACAATCATAAACACACGCAAAACCGCCCTCTTCTTTGGTTGTTAAATCAACCTCCTGTTCAAAGCGCACTTTTTGAATCAAGGCGCGACCCGTCAAAGATTTTTTGTTGATTTCATAAAATCCTTTTTTGATCCGCTCTTGAAAATGAGCCGGAAACGCCCCCTCTTTAACAATCAAAGAAGACACAATGAAATCAATCACTTCTTTTTTTATCGGCTCACCCGCTTTTTCTTTTTTTTCAAACGGATGAAGTTCATAATATCGTTCATAAGCAGACTTTGTATCCTCTAATTCGGAACCTAAAAAAACTCCCCTTGTTTTCGTTTCAAAAAAACTCTTTAAAGGGGCTTTGGACTCTTCTTTATAAATTTCTTTTAAAAGATCTGCTAGCATAAAAGGCATTATATCACAAAACAAATGTTTTTTCAAGTTTTTTCGATAAAAAGAGATTGAATATCCTCCATTTTTTAAAAGTTTTCATAGAAACAAAAAATAAGCAAAGAAAAAATATACGCCTCACTTTTGATTCACATGACTTTTGAACAAATAATCTTCTTTTTTTGGGGACTAAAAAAAACACTTATTTTTGCCTTTCATCTAAAATCATTTTTCCTTCATCTAAAAAAAACAATCACTCTTACCTCCTTCTGTTCGTTTATTAAAAAACAAGGTTAAATATACTTTTATACACATAATGTCAAATAGTTATTATGCGTTCTTAAAGTTTTACTTAAACACGATATATAGCCAATAATTTAAGAAGAAAAAGTGAGTAACTTTAACGGTGGCAAGTGAAAGGTCTTAAGGATAGAGCGCGCGAATCCTTGACGGTGGCACGTGGGATTAATGGTAGAGGATGTAAGGTTTCAAGATAAAGAGCGCAAATTGTTTTAAAGAGACAAGGCGCCGAGAGTATAAAGAAAAAAAGTGAGAGTGTGACGGTGGCAAGTGAGAAGTCTTAATGGGGGCAAGTGGGCAACATTAACACTAACGAGCAAGTGAGCGTCTTAAAAGAAAAAGCGCAAGGTTATTTTTTTAACTTCATCTTAATACATCACTAAAAAAAACAGGCCCAAAAGCTCAAATGGGGTTCGGGGCCCTTTTCTTTATGGTTTTCTTTTTATTTTTTAAACAAGCATCAAACAGAAAAAACGTCCCTTCTATAAAGGTTTCAAACAACTTCTGTGGCAAAGAAAGAACAATAAACTAAAACACCCTTTAATCACATATGTTGAAGTAAAGCTGACAAAATTTATCATAGATATTGTTTTAAACCGGTTTTGCACAGGCAGATGTTCGGACTGATCTTCTTTTATCTTCCACGAACAACATCAATAACTTGCTTAAACCAATTTGGTTTGGGCTCTTTGGCACGTTCCGAAGCAAAAAAAGCGTTCACAGCCGGAATATCTTCATCCGGTATAATAGACATATTATCCCCCAAAATGCGCACCAGATTTTTGCCTTCTTTATTACAACAAGAAGGGTCCAAACCGGCATCAAGAAAACATTTCACCATGGGCCAATTGCCGTTTTCTGCTGCCATCATGGCTGCCGTTTTTCCTTCGATATTTATGACATTCACATCGGCACCTCTGACAATCAATTCTTGGGCAAGAGGAACGTTTCTTGACAACGCAATTCGCATAAGCGGTGTGAAATTTGTTTCTCCACCATTATTGACATCTTCACCTGCATCCAAAAGCATCAAAGCCGATTGTGTCAGATTTTCGGATAAAGCTATTTGAAAAGCTGTTAACCCTTTGTTATTTTTAGCATGAATATCTGCCCCTTTTTCAATCATCAGCGGGAGCAATGCCGAATATCCGTTTTGAGTTGCCAAAATCAAAGAGGTGTTCCCTTCCCCGTCTTTTTGATTCAAATCAGCACCTGCCTCAATCAACAATTTAGCAATCTTTTTTCGTCCGGCTGTGACAATTTCTTTTGGACGATGAAGCGGTTTTTTTTCTTTACTGTAAATATAAGAATGATCTTCTTCAAAAGGTTTTAAGGCTGATAATAACAACGAGGCATCCCCATTTTCAACCAGTGGTGCTTCTGCTTTCAAAAGATATTCAATAATGTTATCATACCCCTCTTCAATGGCTTTTGTGACCGGCTCTTGAATGTTCAAATGGCCTTTTTTCGTGCATTCGGCATTCAATAATACAACAAACATTTCCCCCATATTTTGCTTTAAGGCCCAATCAATCGGTCGCAATCCTTGATTATCTTTCAAATCCATATCAACCCCTAAAGAAGCCAATGCACCGGCCATTTCAATATGTCCATCCCGAACGGCTTTTGTCAGCAAGGTTTCTCCGGCCTCATCTTGAAAACAAATGTCCCCTTTAGCTTTCAAAAATTCTTGAATCCCCTTGATTTGATTGTTTTGAACAACATAATTTAAAAACGGACGCACAACGGGATTATTGATATCTTTGTTTGTTGCTTCTTTTAAAACTGTTCTGAAAAACTTCATATCTTTGGAATTAAAGGCTTGAATCAAGGCATTTTCGCTTTCTTCTTCGCCAAAATTCAAACGAGCCCCTCTTTGAAGCAACTCTTTATATGTTTTTAAATCAGCCTTTTGAACGGCCCGTAATAAAGACTGATTCAAAAAGCTTTGTGCTTTTCCCGTTCTTGCCTCATATTGGCGCAACAGGTCAATCATTATCCGCATTTGACGAGGGTCATTTCTGTCTTTAAACTCGTTCCAAATATCCATTGCAGTTTTGTTATCTGTTCCAACAGTATTGATAGGAGCCCCATTTTCAACCAATACTTTAAAAACATCCCCGCTCCCATATATCACCGAAGATATCAATGGCACAAACATTCCTTCTTGCGGGTGCGTCACATCATATCCGTTTTGAATCAATTCTTCCATTTTCTTTGCATCATTATCATAGATGGCATCCCAAAAAACCATTTCTAACGACTTGTCTTGCATATATATCCCCCTAACAGATTTAGAATAAAGAGAGGATATCACAGCTTTTTTCTTTAAACAAGAAAAATCTGAAAAATTTCATA
>JAZNVO010000056.1:0-1718 GCA_045592885.1 Alphaproteobacteria bacterium | reverse complement strand
AGGAAGAAGAACGCCGTCGCCGTGAAGAGGAAGAAGAACGTCGTCGCCGTGAAGAGGAAGAAGAAGAAGAACGTCGTCGCCGTGAAGAGCAAAGAGAGCGCGAAGAAGCTGAACGCATTGCCGCGGAAAAAGCAGAAGCTGAACGCCAACAACAAATAGAGGATAATTTAGCTGAAAGAGAGGCTATTATAATTGGTGGCTATTATCCACGCTTTAGAGAGGCTAAACATCCTTGGGAACAAGGCTATAATCAAAGAACCCGTGATTAAAAAGAAAGGAGAAGAAAATGTCTTGGGATGATGAAGAAGAAGAACGTCGTCGCCGTGAAGAGCAAAGAGAGCGCGAAGAAGCTGAACGCCAACGACAAATAGAGAAAGAAGAATGGCGTCGCCGTGAAGAAGAAAGAGAGCGCGAAAGGCAATGTATCGGCGGAGTTATAAGAATAGATGGCTATTATGAAGGACCACGTCGCCAACATATAGAGCGTCATTTAGCTGAAAGAGACTCTGTTAGAATTGATAGCCATAAACCCCATCCTAACCCTTGGGAACAAGGCTATAATCAAAGAACCCGTGATTAAAAAGAAAGTTCTTCTATTAAAATAATAATAATGAAAACGCCTCCTAAAAAGTGTATGGATTATACATAAAGGAGGCGTTTTTGTTGTGAGTTGGCAATTTTAACGCCCCTTTTGCATTGTGGTATGCGTAAAAAAACGGTTTTAAAAGAGGAGATAAGGATGGAATTGACAATCGACTAGTATAAAACCCATACTTGAGATTGGCAATTGCGCCTTAGATTCCTTTCTAAAACCGCTTTTTTTACTCACGATCTTCGTGCGTAAAGTTTGCCTAACGTAATTATTTCATACAGCTGGCAACTTCAGCTGCGAAATCTTCGCTTTTCTTTTCAATGCCTTCGCCCAAAGCAAAACGAACGAAAGAAGCCAATTTCACATCTGTGCCCAATTCTTTGGCTGTATCAGCAACAACGGCTTTGACCTTTTTATCCGGATCCATAATGAAAGCTTGTTCCAAAAGAACAACTTCGTCATGAAATTTACGGATACGACCTTCAACCATTTTTTCAATGATGTTTGCCGGTTTGCCACTGGCTTTGGCTTGTTCTTCATAAATTGATTTTTCATGAGCGAGTGTGTCAGCATCCACATCTTCAACTGCCAAAAACTTCGGTGAAGAAGCGGCAATGTGCATAGCGATTTTTTTGCCGAGTTCTGTTAAAGCGGCTGTGTCGCCTTGGCTTTCCAAACCGACCAAAACGCCAATTTTTCCTTGGTTCGGAACAACGGCTGTGTGCATATATGGAACAACAACACCGTTTGAAACTTGAACAGAAGAAGCTCTTCTCAAGCTCATATTTTCACCGATTTTGGCAATGAGCTCTGTCAACCCGTCTTCAATCGTTTTGCCGTCAACAACTTCTTTTTTCATTGTTTCAACGTCACCGTTTGCCGTCAAAGCAGCACCGAGCATTTTTGTAAGCATTGCTTGGAATTCTGCATTTCTGGCAACAAAGTCTGTTTCAGAGTTCAATTCAACAATGGCGCCTTTTGTTCCTTCAACAACAACACCGACCAACCCTTGAGAAGCCACACGACCAGCTTTCTTTTCGGCAACGGATAAACCTTTTTTACGCAAGAAGTCGATTGCACCTTCTAAATCACCGCCCGATTCTGACAATGCTTTTTTGCAGTCCAT
>JAZNVO010000055.1:0-2751 GCA_045592885.1 Alphaproteobacteria bacterium | reverse complement strand
ATTGAAGCGTTAAATCAACAATTTGAATCTTTGAAACAAGAAAAATTGGCTGTTTTCATTGCCAACAAACCGTTACCAAAAACAATCGAAAAGAATTATAATAAGATTAAAAGAGAAATTACCCAACGGTTAAAAAGCATTCATTTAAATCCGCTTAAAATTGAAGAATTAATCAATAAATTGAATGAAATCAACCAAAAATTGATGATGCTTGAAGGTCGTTTACTTCGATTGGCAACTTCCTCAAAAATTGAAAGAGAAGAATTTTTGGACTTTTATCAAAACAGTGAACTAGACGAAAAATGGATTCAAAAAGCAGAAAAAAAGCAATCCAAAAACTGGCAATTGTTCATTGAAAGATACAAACCTGAAATCATCGACATTCGAGCGGCAATTTTAAATATTGTTCATGAATCAAAAATGCCGATTATGGAATATCGTCGCATTGTTGCAACGGTGAAAAAAGGCCGTCAAGAAACAAACAAAGCAAAACAAGAAATGATTGAAGCAAACTTAAGATTGGTTATTTCCATTTCAAAAAAATATACCAACCGAGGCCTGCAATTCCTTGATTTGATTCAAGAAGGAAATATCGGGTTGATGAAAGCCGTTGACAAATTTGAATACCAACGCGGATATAAATTTTCAACATATGCAACCTGGTGGATTCGTCAATCAATTACACGGGCTATTGCCGATCAAGCAAGAACGATCCGCATTCCGGTTCATATGATTGAAACGATTAACAAAATGCTCAAAACTGGTCGACAAATGATGCTTGAAACCGGACATGAACCAACACCGGAAGAATTGGCACCAAGAATTAACCTTTCTGTTGAAAAAATCAAAAAGGTTTTAAAAATTGCAAAGGAACCGATTTCCCTCGAAACACCGGTTGGTGATGAAGAAGATTCACATTTGGGAGATTTCATCGAAGACAAGAACACCATTCAACCGTTGGAAGCTGCCATTCAAACAAACTTACGTCAATCTTGCACAGCTGTTTTATCCACATTATCTCCAAGGGAAGAACGCGTATTGCGTATGCGCTTTGGGATTGGAATGAACTCCGACCACACCTTGGAAGAAGTTGGTCTTCAATTTGCGGTGACTCGCGAACGTATTCGCCAAATTGAGGCAAAAGCTTTGCGCAAGCTCAAACATCCAAGCAGATCAAGAAAATTACGCAGTTTCTTGGAAGATAGCTGATTTTCGGATAAAAAAAGCGAGTCAAAAGGCCCGCTTTTTTTATATTCTCAACGTTAAAACTTGAATTCTAAACGGAGCATGCCAGAGTGGTCCGTATACTCTTTTCTAAATGTTCTGGAATATTCGAGTTTCAAGGTTGTCCGGTCGCCAAGGTCAGATTCAACACCAAGAGAAACGCCCGTGCTCAAGCGGTCAAGTGCTTCGCCGTTAACGGTGTAACTCGCGCCATTGGCAAGGGTGTTAAGGGCACTGACATCATCCGAGATAACATCATATCCAACGGTGACGCCGGCGGTCGGGCGAATAGCTCCCATATCCCAAATGCCTTTAACCCCCAACCAAAGCAGTCAAGTAATCGCTCCGAGTTCCGCTAACCGTTGTTCCAAGCGTGTCGGTATAGCCCTCTTGTTTAACAAAGAGATAATATAGGTAAAAAAATAAATTATAATGAGACGAATTAGCCAAATCACATTTCAAGAGAAACTCGTCTTTAGGTTAATTATAAAGAACAACTCCCTACACTAAAAAAGGGCACTTTGAAGTGCCCTTCCCTTAATTCAAAATTGATATTTAAATCAATCTTTCCACAGTTTCTCTTGAAACACCGGAAAGAGAGTCTTCTTTTGCAACTGCTGATAAAACAACTTTGGCAGCTTCTTTTGTTGCCTCATCAAACTTCAAATATTTCGAAAATGAGGTGAACAATCTGGCCGCCAAATGTGGATTGATTTTATCAATTTTCAAACATTCTTTAGCATAAAACTCATATCCTTCTTTTGTATGGAAAGATCCCAAATTTCCGGAGAACGCTCCCAAAACCCCTCGAACCTTATTCGGATTTTTATAATCAAACTTCGGATGAGATAAAAGTTTTTTTGTCACTTCTAACGTATTTTGAGCCGGATTTCTTGTTTGAACAGCAAACCATTTGTTCAACACCAAGTCATCATTTTCATACATTTGATAGAATTCAGCCAACGCTTTTTCTTTTTCCGGCAAATTGTTGCATACAAGAATATTTAATGCCCCTAACCTATCCGTTAAATTATTAGCTGTTTTAAATTGCTGATACACCAAATCCTTATGATCCGTCAAAGCCAAATACCCAAGGGCAACATTTTTAATGGCTCTTGCCGCAAATGAGTCATTATCCGGTGTATAAGGTCCTTTCAAAATATTCTCTTTATAAACTTTCAATAACTCTTTTTCATATAATTTGGCAAAAGCATTTCTCATCAAGTTGCGAACTGATTTGATTTTTTCAATTGAAACAACATCTAATTTGTCATATAAATCCTCTTCGGTCGGCAAAACAAGGGCTCTGGCAACAAAGGCTTTATCCAAATCTTTTTGTGTTAAATACGACCCTAAAGCTTTCAACACATTTAAATTCGGTTTTATTGCTTCTTTTTTCACCATGTCAACCATCACATCCAATGCATATTGGTGACCAGTTTCATACCTGTTAAACAAGTCAGAATCATATTTCATCAAATGCAACCGCTCTTCTTTCGAATATTTGATATCCAATGAAATAGGCGA
>JAZNVO010000054.1:0-12946 GCA_045592885.1 Alphaproteobacteria bacterium | reverse complement strand
GTAATAGCCCGTCCCTGTCCCAAAGACATACTATCCGCTTTATCCACCAATTTTTGCGCCAAAGAAAAACTCATGGGCAAACGTTTTAAAGTATACTCCAACACATTTGGTTGCAAATGGATATGCTTATCCAAAAATAATTTTATTAAAAGCATTGAAATAACATCTTGATCCGGCATTGAAATCATTGTTCTGGGAACCGTATTTATTCTCGTGACCAAATCACGTAACTTAAAGGCCGGCTCATTCGTTGCGGTCATTAAAAGATATCGACCTGTGTCATGAATCATATTATAAAGATGAAAAAGAGCCTTCTCATCCCTTAATTTATCAACATTTTCAAGAACAACTTTTTTAGCATAGTCCGGTAAAATAAAATCCTCATCCAACAAACGAGCATCAATGTGATAATCAGAAAAAATCGATGCCAAATGTGTTTTTCCGCTTCCAGTCTCTCCGCAAATAAGCAAAGCAAAATAAGGCCAATTCGGATATCTATCAATCCATCGAACAGCTTCTTCATTGCATCTGGCCACAATAAAATCATCCCGACCGAAAGCTTTTCGGTAAGACAATAAAAGTGGCAACTGTTCAAAAGATTTCATCATCGCTTATTTACTCTTTTTCACTCCTTTTTTGGTTGATAAATAAACCGGTGTTGTTTTATACCATTTGATAATTCTTCGAACAAAAACAGCTATAACCGCAGCAACCGGAACGGCAACAAACACACCAATAAATCCAAATAACGCGCCTCCGGCTAAAAGAGAAAAAATAACCCAAACAGGATGAAGTCCCACTTTATCCCCAACCAATTTAGGTGTCAAAACGTAACCTTCCAAAATTTGACCAATCAAAAAAACCGTTCCAATTCCAATCCAAAGAGAAATGGAGGCTTCTTGTACCAATGCAAGCAAACAGCTCAATATCACCCCTGTCAAAAACCCAAAATAAGGAATAAATGACAAGACACCGGATAAAATACCGACTAAAAGGCCCAAATCCAATCCAATCAATGACAAACCGACTCCATAAAAAAGAGCCAATAACAAACAAACGGATGCCTGTCCTCTGATAAAACCGGAAAGAGCCGTGTTAATTTCCTTAAATATGGAGGAAACCTCTTCTTTTTTATTCATCGGAACTAAATCAGACATTTTTTTCTCCACAAAAATCCAATCTCTTAATACATAAAATAACACAACCGGTGTAATCAAAACAAGAGAAACTATATTAAAGAAAACAACTCCTCCCGTCAAGACTTTTAACAAATTTGATCCCATTGTGTTGAACAATGAAAAAACCGTTTTAGATACAGCATTTGAAATTTGTCGCAATTGATCAGGATCAATATTTTCTTTCGTATAAAGAACAACTGTTTGAATTTTTTGCCACAACACCTCTCCCAACAACGGAACTTTAGTCATCAAAGCTAAAATTTGCGTTTGTAAAATCGGAACAAAGATCAAGAAAACCGCAATAATAAATAAGCAAAACAAAAATGTTATCAAGCCGGTAGCAACACTTCTTGCCACATATTTTTCTTCCAACCACGCAACAGCTGGATTTAAAAAATAAGCCAAAACAAAAGCCAAAACAAAGGGTAATAAAATTCCGGATATTTCAACAAAAAACCAAGTCAATCCCAACAAAAGAAGAAGTATAAAAAAAAGTGCCTTTTGAAATTTTGTCATTTGAACTTCCTTTTTTTAAAATTGAGTCGATTGTTGAGTTGCTTCTTGAGGCAACTCTTCCGTTAAATTCGTTTCTTCAAATGTATTCACCACCGCAGGCAAAATCCCTTCCGTAAATGTCAACAAATAAGTGTCGGTTTCATCAGATATCTGATACGGTTCCAACAACATTTTATTCAACAATAACTTTTGCTTCAACTCTTCCGGTGTCCCTTTAAAAGAAAATTCAACCATCAACATTTTGTTTTTAAATCCTTTAATTTCAATTTTTTCTGCAAAAGTCAGCTGATTGATTTTATCTTTAATCTTTTTTAATTCGGAAATTTTCGTAACCGGTGTTAAAATATAATACACATCAATGGGAGCCACATTCTTTGTCATCAGGTAAATCCATTTTTTTTGCATTTCAGAAAAAGTATCCTTCACCAAATCCTTCATCACAAGCAAACTTTCTCTATCGTCCATCACCTGAAAATCGACTTCAGCTTCAGGGGACGAATTTTGTGGCAAAACTTTTGTTTTCACTTCATACAAATCCCCCGTTTTTTTAACATAAAAAACAAGAACTCTGGAAACTTCATATTCATTCAAAAAAGAAGCATTTTTTTCAAACAATCCTTCTTGCCACACTTGATCTGCCTGTGACAATTTTTCTTCGTCAAAAGGAATTTTTTTAAGCGGAAAAAAATCAAAAACGGGTTTTTCCGTTTCAAAATAAGAAAGAATCGGATTTAACGAATTAAACACAAGTTGAGTGTTATTTTCTTCAAAAACGGGAACAAATAACATTGGTTCCGGTAAAGAAGATAAAAAAGAAACATTTTTTTCTTTCAACAAATCATAGATCGGATCGGCTTTAAATCTAACTGTCAAATTACCCTTATATGTCATAGCCGTCACTTTTTCATTCGACAATGAAACATCTTGAACAAATAAAACCGGATCGATTTCACTTAATTCTTCTTCTAGTATATTCGGAGCAATTTTTTTCATCAAAGATAAAAAGGCTTGTTGCTGACCTTGTGTCACGGCATTTGTCTGCGCTTCTTGAACCGTTTTTCCTTCCCCTGAAACAAAAATATCACTTTGAACATAAACGGTCGAAGCAACGGCATTCATTGAAAAAAAAGCAACAATTCCCGCTAATATTTTTTTCATCCACATTCCTTTTTTGTTGAAGATTAAAATTTTGATTGATATACTTGTTTTAAGAAAAAGAAATTTCAAGATTCTTCCCTTAAAACGGGTTCATTTTATCAAATTGAAACAAAAAGAGCAACAAAAAAGAAAGGAAAAAGAATGGAATATAATGCTGATAACGTATTTGCCAAAATTATTCGTGGTGAAATCCCTTGCAACAAAATTTATGAAGATGAATTTGCTTTAGCATTCTATGACATTGCACCAAAAGCTAAAGTGCATGCTCTTGTAATCGCCAAAGCCATGGTGGTTGATTTTGCCGATTTTATCGAACATTCAACGGCCGATGAAATTGAAGGGTATATGCGAGCCATTGTCAAAGTAACCGAAATTTTAGAGATTCACGAATCCGGTTATCGTATCGTATTTAATTCCGGCTCCGATAGCGGACAAGAAGTCCCCCACTTACACGCACATATTTTAGGTGGAGAAAAACTGCAAACTGAAAATTTATAAAAAGACAAAAGCCACTCTGTCAGAGTGGCTTTTTTGTAAGGATAAAAAACTTTTTAATTCAGTCTTTTACTTGAAGCAAATTCAATTACCAGCGTTGTTCCGCCAGAGGTATTTCCAACCTTATACTCCTTTACCTCATTTTCTTTAAAATAACTCACAATAGTCCTATCAAGATTCGTAAAAGTTATCTTATAACAATGAGAATAACGACGATCACTTAAAGCACAAGTTGCCAGCGGGGCCGCTTGAGCATTTAATCCTTTCATGGAATGACCCAAAAAACGATCTAATGCTTCAATTGTTTTCACCTGACCGCCTTCCACAACCAAAACGGTTTTTAATAACGCATCTTCCATATTTGAAATTCTTATTTTTCCGGTTAAAAATTTATATCCCCCAATGGAGGTGATTGTCAAAAGGCTGATGATAGAGATAACTCCCATCATCTCAACCATTGTCCTTCCTTTTTCATTTTTTTTCAAAAAAAACATTTTATATCCCCTTTTCTATTTTTGTTTTCTTTTTTTTCTTTTTTCAAAAAATTTCACAGATTCATCCCCTTTCCAATAACGTTCTACAATACTTTGGAAAAGCACATAAAGGGCTGGAATAAAGAAAATTCCGATAAATGAAGAAATAAATAAACCACCAAAAATAGAGGACCCGATTGCTTGTCTGGCCATTGCACCGGCACCGGATGAAATCACTAACGGCCAAAATCCTAACAAAGCAGCAATCGCCGTCATCATGATGGCTCTGAACCGCATATGAGCACCATTAACAGCCGATTCTTTAATAGAGGCCCCTTTTGCATGCTCATCTTTTGCAAATTCGACCAAAAGAATGGCATTTTTTGCCGCCAAAGCAATCAACACAATAATACCGGCCTGCGCATAAAGATCATTGGTAATCCCTCTCATCCATAAAATACCAACAGCACCGAACAAGCCAATCACAATTGAAACCATAACAGGAACAGGAATCACCCAACTTTCATACAAAGCCACCAAGAAAAGATAGGCAAATAAGAATGCCAACACAAAAATCAGTGCTGTTTGAGAACCGGCTTCTTGTTCTTGGAAACTCATCCCCGTCCATTGATATTGATATCCACTCGGCAACACTTTTTCTGAAAGTTCCTCCATCGTTTGAATAGCCGATCCGGAACTTAATCCAGCAGCCGGCGTTGCCATCAACTTAATGGAACGATAATTGTTATATCGTTGAATAGATTGAGCGCCGATTGTGCGTTTCACCGTAATCAATGAACGCAAAGGAACCATTTCACCCTTTTTGTTCCGAATGTTAATTTTATAAATATCTTCCAATGTACGTCTGTCTTGAACATCTCCTTGAACATTGACTTGCCATGTTCTACCATAAAGATTAAAATCATTCACATACGTTCCACCCAACATTGTTTGCATTGTTGAGAAAATATCCCCGATTTCAACCCCCAAGGCATAGGCTTTTTTTCTGTCAACAACAACTTCAACACGTGGTGAATCAACCGTATAAAAAGTCATCACCCGTGCCAAGCGCGGATCTTTATTTCCGGCTTTAATCAACTCGTTTGCCACATTTAAAATCTGTTCCGGCGAATCCCCTTGTGTGCTTTGCAACACATATTCAGCATCCGATGTCATACTGATACCGGAAATAGCAGGCATATTAAACGGAAAAATTTTGGCTTCTTTAATATCCATTGTTGCCATATAAATTTTTGAAATCAAACTGTTAACATCTTGACCCTTTTCTTGCCTTTCGGAATAAGGTTTTAACTGAACGGCAAAAAAACCATTGGAAGAAGATTGAACTCCACTCATCATCCCATAACCGATAATGGCCATATATGATTTAATTTCCGGAAAATTTTTAAAACGTTCAGCAACTTGTTCCATCACCTTTTCGGTTCTGTTCCATGAAGCGCCGGAGGGCAACTGAACTTCCATCAAGAACACACCTTGATCTTCGGCTGGCAAAAATCCGGATGGCGTTATTTTCATAAAACCCCAAGCTCCAAGCCCGAATAAAGCAACGGCAAAAACGGAATAAACAAAATAATTAATTGTTTTTTTGACAACTTTTGAATATCCATTCCGGCATTTATCAATAAAGTCCATCACCTTTTGAACAAATTTAAAAGGTTTGTCATTTGCTCGCATAATCACGGCAGCAACAGCTGGCGACAGTGTCAAGGAATTAATTCCGGAAATCACCATAGCTGCAGAAATAGCAATGGCAAACTGACTGTATAAAATACCGGAAATACCCGGGGTAAAAGCAACCGGCACAAACACCGCTAACAATACCATGGTAATGGCAATAATCGGTGCCGTAATCCGATTCATTGATTTACAAACAGCTTCTTGTGGAGGCATTTTTGGATTTTCATGCATTACCGTTTCAACATCTTCCACAACCACAATGGCATCATCAACCACAATACCGATTGCCAAAACCAATGCCAATAATGAAATTGTGTTAGCCGTCACACCAAAAATACTCATTCCGATAAAAGCACCGATTAAAGAAACCGGAATGGCAAGTGTCGGAATAATGGTTGCCCTAAACGTTCCCAAAAAGAAATACGTCACCAAAACAATTAACAAAAAGGCTTCAAAAATTGTTTGAAAAATCTCACTCAAAGAATCTTCCACAAAAGCTGCATTGTTAAATACCGTATTAAATTTAATTTCAGCCGGCATTTTCTTTTGAAGTTCAACAACTTTTTTGTTCACGGCATTTGCAACGTTCACGGCATTTGAACCGGGAGCCTGAAAAATTGCCAACCCAACAGCCGGCTGACCATTATAGCGCGCTCTCATTTCTTCTGATTTTGACGCAAGCTCAATACGGGCAATATCTTTCAAATACAAATATGACCCATCTGTATTAGCTCTGATAACAATATCACCGAATTCTTCAGGTGTAGACAAACGGCCTTGCGTTGTCAAAGAAAATTGAAATTGTTGATCCGGTGTAGAAGGCATAACGCCGATACGCCCCAACGACCCTTGAAGATTTTGTCCTTGAATGGCAGATAAAACTTCATTCGTTGATAATTTTAAACTTTTGAGCTTATCACTATCCAACCAAACACGCATAGAATAATCAAGAGTTGAGAAAACACGAACATCACCAACCCCACTTGTTCTGGAAAGCTCATCTTTAATATTAATCAATGTATAATTTGTTAAAAAGACATCATCATAGGCCGGATTTGAAGAAGAAATCGTGAAAATTTGTAACATAGAAGGCATTTTTGATTGAACAATAACCCCTTGTTTCAAAACTTCTGCCGGCAAGGTGCTTTCAACCTGTTTTAAACGATTTTGAACATTCACAGAGGCGATATTCGGATCCGTTCCAATATCAAAAGTAACAGACAAGTTATAAGAACCGTCATCACTGCTGGTCGAAGACATATAAAGCATATCTTCCACCCCATTAACAACCGATTCAATTTGTTGCGCAACCGTTGATTCAACGACATCAGCACTGGCCCCCGGATAAGTTGCCGAAACAGAAACAGAAGGTGGCACGATATTGGGATATTGTTCCACCGGCATTGCACTCATACAAAGAAGACCGGCAAGCACGATCACAACAGATAACACCGTTGCCAAACGCGGTCTTTTAATAAAAGCATCCGAAATCATCTGTTATTCTCCTTTTTCAAATACCGGGGTCACAGTCATTTGTGGTGCAATTTTTTGAAACCCTTCCGTCACAATGACCTCACCTTGAGTCAAACCGGATGTGATCACAACCTTAAACCCATCTAATTCAACCCCACGAACAACATCTCTTTTTTCAATCTGGTTCTCGGCTCCGACAACATATACATATGTTCCAAGCATATCTTGCTGAACAGCTTTCATCGGAATGACAATTTCTTTAACAGGTTGATTGCTTTTAATACTTACACGACCATACTGTCCTGAAATCAATTGATTCATGGGGTTTGGAAAAGAAGCTTTGATTTTTAACGTATTCATTGCTTCATCAAGCGCAACATCAACAAAATCAATTTGTCCTTTTTCAGGATAAACAACTCCATCAGACATAATAAATTCTACTTCAACACCACCACTGTTTTCAAAATTTTTTCTTAAAGATAAAAGTTCATTTTCGCTAACAGAAAAAACAGCATCAATCGGGTTAACAGATACAACCGTTGCCAAAACACCGGAATTCGGACCGATAAGTTCACCAACAGAATAAACCGATTCACCAATTTTTCCATCCATAGGCGCAAAAATTGTTGTATATTCCAAATCTTTTTTTGCCAAATCCAATTTTGCCGATGCCTGAGCAAGAACGGCCTGTGCTGAAGAATAGGCTGCTTGTTCTTCATCTAATTTTGATTCTGAAACGTCTTTTGTTTTATAAAGTTTTTCGGCCCGATCATATTGAGCTTTTGTATTTTTCACTTGAGCTTCTGCTTTTGCCACATTTGCTTCGGCTTCTCTCACTGCTGCTTCAAAATTAACCTTTTCAATGATAAAAAGAGGTTGTCCTTTCGTTACCATATCCCCTTCTTTAAACAAACGCTCTTGCAAAAAACCTTGCACTCTGGCACGCAAAGCAACTTTTTCCTCTGCTTCAACCTTAGCAACAAAACTTGCTTTAGGATAAATTTCAGACAGACTGACTTTTTCAACATCCACACTGACTGCCGGCATTTTTGCAACAAGAGCAGGTGTCATACTTTGATATATTACATACCCACCATAAAGAGCACCCAAAATCAATAATGGGATAAAAATTTTTTTCAAACGATTTTTTTTTGAAGATGTTTTTTCAGTCATATGAAGCTCCTTTTTTTTCTTTCAAAAAAGATGTAGCATTTTTTATTAAAAAAGTCTATAAGGAATTATATATTTTTTATAGTGGGGGTCAAATGAAAAAATTAAATTCTTCAAAAAAACAAACCAAAGAAAAAACATTATCCGGAAACAAACTGTCATTGACCCGAGGGTCGGCATTAATGGAACGTGCTGCTCGAAAAGGAAAAATCAATCATAAGAAAAACAAAGTCGTCAAAGCCTTCATCGATCAAAACAAAAAAGGCCTAACCCGCGTTTTTGTTGCCGGCGGATCAAGATCCGGTAAAGACAGTATTTATGAAGAAGAAGCCTTTGCTCTTGGAACTCAAATCGGTAAAAAAAGATACCGTCTTGATTTCGGCCTTTCCTCCAAAGGAATCATGGGAGCTGTTGCCCGTGGTGTTTTAAAAGGCTGGAGTGAAACAGAAGATGAAATTGCATCTCAAAAGGTCATTCATGCCGTCACAACAAAAGAATATCTGGCTCTTTATCAAAGTGATCAGATTATCGATGAGGTTTCGGATATTATTGTTTCACACACACTGGAAGAAAGAAAACAACAGCTTTTAGGAGCTGATTTTGTGATTTTTGCTCCGGGTGGGGTTGGCACACTCGACGAGCTTGCCTATGATTGCGTTGCCATGCAAGACGGTTTTTTAAACTTCAAACCATTCATTCTTTTTAATGTTCAGGGATTTTTCTATCATTTATTGGAATATTTAAAAGAAATTCAAAAAGAAGGCTTTGCCAGCAATATTCCATTTATTGTTGTTGATGACAGCTTTGAAGCATTGGTTGCTTTTGATATGATTGATTTATTTTACAAAAAAGAAATTGAACAACAACCAACCCATGCAAAATCCATTTTAAACCGATTGGTTTATTTGTTACCTTATGTGATTCATCAACGCCTTTCGGACTCTAAAAAAACAACAAAAGATATTTTAACTGATATTGAAACCGGTTTAAATCAAAAAAACACAAAAAAACAACATCTTCTTGAAGAAGAAATTGAAAAAGCTTATTTAAGCAAAGAAATTGAACGTCTTTATGAACGCCTGGCAAAAGCGGGGAAAGATACAGCCAATGTCAGCGACAAACTTCAAAAGTTAAAAAATAGATACAAAAATCAAAAAAGAGCAATTTTATGAAAGTGGTTAACTTTTTTTTCCTTTGTTTTTGCTTTATCTTTTTTCTTCCGGCATCGGCAGATGACAAACAACCGATTTTGCAAGATAAAAACATTAAAGAAATCGCCCTGACCGAAACAAAAGGCATCAAAAATCCCCTAAAAAAAGCGGAAGCTTTAGCTGTTTTTGTTGCAAAATATCATGAAAGAGACGGCTATATTCAAAAAGAAAAAGAAGAAGCCGCAAATAAAAATAAAAAATTTGTCAAACCATATGAAAGCAATTTATTTGAAACAAAAATCGGAGACAGTTTTGCTTTTGCCACACTTTACCAACAACTTTGTTCAGCCGTCGGATTAAATACAGTTATCATTGAAGGGTATGCTGGAAGACACATTGAATCTTTCGGGGTAAAAAGTCAAAGACAAAAAGCCATCAAAGAAGCTTTTCATATGATTACCGGCAAAGAAGATAACTCTCTTGAAAAATATAGATCTGCTTGGAATGCTGTCAAAATAGGTGAAAAATGGATTTTGGTTGATACCTTTTGGATGATTAAAGGTGAAAAATATCCTTATCGCACCGTTCAATCTTTAAAACGCATGAAAAGAATATTGGAAAACAACAAAAAAAAGTCTCGTTCAAAGAAAAATACTTCTCTTAATATGACCTTTTTTAACCCTAGGCCAAAAGAGATGATCAAAACCCATTTTCCCTTTAATGAAACCTATCAATTTTTGAATCATCCCTATTCGCTTAACCGCTTTTTAAGTCAATGATTTTTACCTTTATCTGAATTATCTTGACGAAAAAGAAAAAATAAGGTATAATTAATTAAAAAAGATGAAAGAGAGGGTGAAATAATGACAACGGGAAATGTTCAATCAACTTGGCAAAAAATTAACGGACAAAGCGTTTTGGTATTGAACAGACAAAACGGTGAACAGGTTGCCTTGACTCTTGATCAAATCAATCAAATTTTGAATCCTGAAACAAAAATGCAGGATGGGTCCAGTGTTTTTTCCCTCAACATTGTGGACGCGGTTACACCGGAGCAAAAACAAGCCATTTATGGCACAACAACTCCTTTAATCACAAATAACGCATTTCAATTAACGGCAGCTGAATTTGATTCCATTTGTTTGACGTGCAAACCGTTATTAGAAGCTCAACGAACAGCAACACAACCAACGGCAACAGTTGCGACAGCAGCAATGCAACCAGCTCAAACAAATTCCGATATCAGTTTGGGGGGTATCTTAACAGGTGGTGCTGCCACAGCCCGTCTTGGAGCCAATAGTGTCAATAAAATAACAACAGCCGGAAATCAAATTAATCGTGGTATTACCGGATTTGAAAATGCCGATTCTATCTCTGATTATTCAAGAGCCATGACCAATATTGCCAATGGAACAGGGCGTTTTGCAGGCCTTACCAACCAAGGAGCTTCTTTGACAACAGCCAATGCCGGTGAAGATGACAGAAACTTCTTTTTATCAGCGGGCAACTGGTTGGATCGATCCTTATTCGGATCAATTGCCGACATGATGCCGATTGATATGCTCAAAAAAGCCGTCACCATGGTTGGCGGATGCTTTTCCGGCCTTTTCAAAACAGTCGGATATATGGTTGAAGGCGAATGGGACAAAGTCGGCTCTATCGGATTAAATTGGATGAAAGATGTTGCCATTACCGGTGCTTTAACATATGGGGCTTATTATCTTGGAAAAGAACTCAGCTTATTTGGATCAAGTGAAGATGAAAAAAGCACCTCCTCTTCATCATCCTCCTCTTCTTCCGGAACAAACTCAAACAAGGTTGTTCAAACCACAACAACAAAAGAAACAACAATCACATTATCCGATCGTCCCAGTGCCAACAGCACACCGGTTGCCACATTAGACCAAGCCGGCAAACTCATCACCAACGGAACGGACAGATATCTTGATACCGGCACGATTTTAAACGAAGGAACTACCTCAACCGTTTTTGAATATGTAACAACGCAAAAAACCGATTCAAAATAATTTTTCAAACATAAAAAATGCGACTTTTTCAAGTCGCTTTTTTTCTTTTGAATAAATTAAATTTGTTTAATTTCCGTTTCTTTTGCTTTCAATGCTTCATCTAATGCTTTAATCCCCTCATCCGTTAATTTTTGAATTTCGGTTTCATACCGTTTTTGTTCATCTTCCGTAATAGCATTGTCATTTTTGAGTTTTTTAATCCCATCCAAAGCATCACGACGTAAATTACGAACAGAAACACGGGCTGTTTCGGTGTATTTTCCGGCAATCTTAATTAACTCAATGCGTCTTTCTTCAGACAATGGAGGAATCGGAATTCTAATCACAACACCATCATTCATCGGATTCAAACCGAGCCCTGCTTCAACAATGGCTTTTTCAACCTTTTTAATCATTGATTTATCCCAAACGGAAACAGAAAGCATTCTGGCATCAGAAACAGAAACGTTTCCAACCTGATTTAATGGAACAATGGCGCCATATGATTCAACCATCACCCCATCTAGAAGAGCGGTTGTCGCCCGACCGGTGCGCAACCCTGAAAAATCTTTTTTAAGAGACTCTTGCGTTTTAACCAAACGCTCTTGCATATCTTGTTTAATTTCTGAATATGACATAATAAATCCTTTTGTTAAAATAAGTAATAGGTTCATTTTACTTATTTTTCAAAAAAAAGCAACCGCTTTTATAAAACATCTTGAAATTATTTTCATATTAAAATAACCTTTTGATTATGAAAAAAACGGGGATTAAAATTTTTATTATTTTATTTTTCTTAAGTTGCACTTTTTTTTCTTCTTCGGAAAAAGAAAAACAGCTGCACATTTACGTTGATCCTGCAACAACCCCCGCCTTATTGCAAATGACACATTTTATCAAACAAAACAAAAGTGATTATAAAATTGCTGTTTGGAACAGATATTACGGACATATAAGAAATAAAGACCAATTTAAAAATACAAGTTTTTTTAATACCGGCAAATTTAATTTTAATGACCAAACTCCTTTTTTCGAACAAATCAAAAAACTTTTAAACATCCATCCAAACCTCGCCATTCATCTGCATTTTAATTTGTTGCATAATCAGGTTTATCAATTTCTTTCTTCACACCCGATCACAAAAAACAAAATAATATCGCTTCATATTTATGAAGATGCATCCGGTCATATTTGGAGAGATCAAAGCTTTAATAACTTTTTTTCAAAACTAACGATAAAACCTGTTTTTTATCATTGGGGTGATTCAAAAAATTTCTGCGAAGAGAATAACCCTTTTCCTTCTTGTAAAAATGTTTTGACTCTCTTAAAAAAAACTCAACCCAAACAAATTAATTTCAAAAAAATAGCTTCAACTCTTTCTGAAAAAGATAAAAGAAAAATTTTCGATTTAACCGGATTTAATTATGAAAAAACAAAATCCCTCTTAAAAGGGAAAAAAACTCATTTTTATATCTTGGGATATGACTGGAGAAAGCCAATTGGAGGAGCACAACTGGGAACCTTAAAATCACTCTGTCAACAAAAGTCAACAAAGCTAGAGAGAGAGAGAGAGAGAGAGAGAGAGAGAGAGAGAGAGAGAGAGAGAGAGAGAGAGAGATGTAGAAACT
>JAZNVO010000053.1:0-1979 GCA_045592885.1 Alphaproteobacteria bacterium | reverse complement strand
GAAACAGGTTTGAATCGTTTGGGTTTTCGAAAAAAAGATATTTTAACTTTAACGGAAAAAGACAAAAAAGAGTTTTCTTATCTTTTATCTCATCTTTCGTGTGCGGATGAGGCGTTTCATTTTATGAACAGACATCAAATAAAAGAGTTTGAAAAAATAAAAGAACTTTTTCCTGATTTAAAGGGAAGTTTATCTGCTTCGGATGGTGTTTTTTTAGGGCCTGATTTTCAAAAAGATATGGTTCGTTTAGGGGCTGCAATGTATGGGTTAAATACGGCTCCGGACAGAAAAAATAAAATGAAAGCAGTTGTTTCATTAAAGGCGCCTGTACTTCAAATTGTTGATGTTCCGAAAGGTGAATATATTGGATATGGAGCAGCCTATAAAACGCAAAAAGAGATGAAAATTGCGATTGTTTCAATCGGATATGCGGATGGTTTACCTCGTTCTTTAATGGGGCGTGGCCGTGTCTTTTTTAAAGGACAAGAGCTTCGACTTGTTGGTCGCTTGTCAATGGATAATCTGATGTGTGATGTGTCAAATGTGGCGGATCTTCGTGAAGGTGATTTTGTGGAAGTTTTAAATGATCAATATACGGCTGATGACATGGGGGCTGATGCCGGCACAATCGGATATGAAATTTTGAACGGCATTTGCAAATCAGGACGAGTCAGAATAATTGAAAAAAAATAATATCAAAAAAATTTAAACGGCACGATAAGTGCCGTTTAAATATATGTTTTTTAATAGCCGGCGGCTCTTAAATAATTATAAACTGTTTTAGTGCTGATGCCTAACCTTCTTGCAATTTTTGTTTTTGCCAGACCTTGTTGATAAAGCATTACAAGTTCTTTTTCTTTACCATCAAGAATGTGTTTCTTATTTTTTGAACCGGGGTGCCTGCCGAGCTTTTTGCCCATGGCTTTTAACCGAGCTAAAGCTTCTTTTGTTCTTTGAGAAATAAGGTTTCGCTCAATTTCAGCGGAAAGAGAAAAGGCAAAAGCCAAAACTTTGCTTTGAATATCAGATCCCAAACGATAATTATCTTTAATTGTCCACACTTTCACTTCTCGTTGCATACAATAATTCAAAATAGTCATAACTTGAAACAGATTTCTGCCCAATCTTGAAATTTCAGTGCAAATCAAAATATCATCGGCTTTTAATCTTTTCAAAAATTTACCAAGCTTTCTGGATTCATAATTTTTTGTTCCGCTGATGGTTTCGGTTATCCATACGGAGATATCAAGATCTTCTTTTTTGGAAAATTCAAGGATTTCAAATTCTTGATTTTTGAGTGTTTGTTTATCTGTGCTGACACGAATATATGCATAAATCATTTAAAACTCCATTTATAAAAATGCCCAATAAAACCTCTGAACTTTCGTTTAGAGACACAAAAAACATATAAGGAAAAACCTTATACGTTTTTTATTATAAACATAAAAAAATATTTTTTATAAACTCATTTTGAAATGAAAAATTTTTATGCCGATGCAATTAATGCATTGCCACAAGTGATTCTATCACTATCTTCTTCATGACTGGGAACAAAAACAATCACATCCCAGCCTTTTTTCACGAGTGGCTGTTCAAATTCACGATAAACATCATAATCATCGTAACTTGTTGTGACGTCAAATCCGTTTTTGATGGCAGCCTTTGTTTCATGAATTGGGGTGATTTTAACAATAAACATTTTTGGATCAAAAAGATTTGTTAATCTCTCTGCGTCTAAAATAGTGTCTTTTGTGACGGCAAAATTAAGGGTATATTTTCGTCCGATTGGTTGAGGCAATTCTTTTGCCAAAGCGGAAATTTCTTCCAAACTTAAACTATTGGAGCGAAATTGAGCTTCCCGTTGTGCATTGTCTGTGGAATTTATTGAAAATTGAAGACCGCCTTCGCCTTTATAATCAATATTTTTAATATTACACCACTTTAAAATAAATTGTTTGAGTTTTTTGTTTTTTCTTGGC
>JAZNVO010000052.1:0-11678 GCA_045592885.1 Alphaproteobacteria bacterium | reverse complement strand
ACTTCTTCAACAAGGTGTCTCAAAATCAAAAATAGCAAAAGAAATGAATGTTGAAAGAACAACATTGCGACGCTTCATTGAAAGAAATAATTGGTCTGAATTTATAAAAAAACGGGGCTGAAAACGCCCCGTTTTTTTTATTTTTTAAACCAACCCGCTTAAAACAAAATTTGTTAATCGTTTTGAAAAAGCAGCCGGATCTTTTAATGGTTCTCCTTCAGCAATAAGCGTTTGATCATACAAAACCCAAATTGCATCTGTTATTTTTTCATCCGCATCTTTATTTTCTAACATATCAGCAAGCCTGTGGATAACTTCATGACGAGGATTAATTTCTAAAATCCTATCGCTATTCATAGCAATTTGTTGACCATGAGCTTTCATTAATCGTTCAAGATTTAAACTCATCATTCCGGCCGGTGTAATCAAAGCAAACGGGCTTTTTGTGAGTCTGTCAGTTACTTGAACATCTTTCACACTGTCTTTTAACGTTTCTTTAATCCGATTAATCAAAAGTTTTTCTTTGTCTTTATCAATCGGTTGTTCATTTGGTTCATTTTCAATCTTGATTTTTTCAAGATCCGCTCCAGCATGCATCACAGAAACAATCTTTTTACCTTTATGTTCATTATATGTTTGAATCCAAAATTCATCAATCGGATCTGTCAACAATAATACATTGACCCCTCGAGCTGCAAACCCTTCCAATTGTGGATTGTTTTTGAGTGCTTCTATATTCGTTCCGGTTAAATAATAAATATTTTCTTGCCCCTCTTTCATACCGGCAATATACTCATCAAAACTTATCAAATTTTCATCAGCTGTTTGATTGAAACGACATAAATCAGCCACTTCACTTCTTTCATCAATCGGCTCATAAAGTCCTTCTTTGAAAACGATACCGAATGAGTCCCAAAATTTTTTATAATCTTCTTTATCTTCAGCACGTTTTTTAAGTTCATTTAAAATACGCTTTACAATCCCTTTTTTAATTTTTTGCATCACCGGTGTTTTTTGAAGCATTTCTCTTGATACATTCAACGGTAAATCATTTGTATCAATCACACCGGTCATAAACCGCAAGAAAAACGGCATCAATTCCGGCAAATCATCCGAAATAAACACACGATTTACATAAAGTTGTAAATTTGATTTTCTGTCCGGTTGAAATAAATTAAACGGCGGTTTCGTCGGCACAAATAATAACGCCGTATAATCAATTGTCCCTTCAGCTTTATAATGCATGGTCATCCACGGTTCATCAAAAGCATGAGAAACAGATTGATAAAAATCTTTATATTGTTCAGAGGTAATTTCCGATTTTGGTCTTGTCCAAAGAGCACTTGCCGAGTTGATCGTTTCTTCTTTTGTCCCTTCTTTCAAAATAATCGGAATAGAAATATGGTCCGAATATTGACGAACCAAATGACGCAAACGAATGGGTTCCAAAAATTCGGTGGCATCTGTCTTTAATGACAAGGTAATGCTTGTTCCGATGGGCAACGAATCATCCTCCTCAATGGTAAATGATTCGGCTCCTGATGAAATCCACACATATCCTTTGTCATCACCTGCTTTTTTTGTTTTTACCGTCACTTTATCCGCTACCATAAAAGCCGAATAAAAACCGACACCGAATTGACCGATTAAAGCCATATCTTTTTGCTTATCACCCGTTAATGATTTGACAAATTCAGCCGACCCGGATCTCGCAATCGTTCCCAAATGATTGATCAAATCTTCTTTATTCATCCCAATTCCGTTATCGGTAATTGTAAGCGTTTTTTGAGCCAAATCCGGTGTTAAAATAATCTTAAATTCTCCCGTTTTTGAAGCAAGCTCCGGATGAAGCAACAAGGCATATCTTAATTTATCAGAAGCATCAGAAGCATTTGAAATCAATTCTCTTAAAAAAATCTCTTTATTTGAATATAAAGAATGAATCACAATATCTAAAACTTTACTGACTTCTGCTTTAAACTCAATTTTTTCTTCCGTCATTTTTTTTCCTTTCATCAAAACATACATAGATATATAAGTAGTTTTATTTAAAATTCAAGAACCTATCAAAAACTTTGGTCTTTATTTTTTTGTGCATAGCATATGTTATTTCTTTTTTCAATATCCTTGTTGACTTTTCATAAAAATTATGATATTTATAACAAAAAATTGAAGAAAATTGTCACGAGCGCGTGTTTTCTTTATTGTGGAAAACATTTTTTTTGACTTTAATAAACAAACGCTTATTTTGACCACTTTATTTTGAGGGAAAGAAAAATGACTGCTCATGTTATCGTATTTGCAAATGAAAAGGGCGGAACGGGAAAGTCCACTCTTGCCATGCACATTATTGTTGCCTTGTTACGTCTTGGAAAAAAAGTTGTTTCTTTTGACTTGGATTATCCGCAAGGCTCGCTCACTCACTATCTTGAAAACAGAGAGCAGTTTTTGAAAAATATGGGCACACCGATTCCAATGCCGGTGCATACGCATTGGACCGATGAAATGGCAAAAATTTATACTATCCGTGGTCAAATTGAAAAAGCAAAAGAAACGGCGGATTTTGTGATTGTTGATACTCCGGGAAGCAGTAGTGAATACTCTCAAGAAGCCATGGTTTTGGCTGATACGCTTATCACTCCACTCAATGACAGTTTAATTGACCTTGATGTTTTGGCTCAAGTGGATACCGGTTCTTTAAGAATCAAAGGCCCAAGCCATTTTTCACAAAAAGTTTGGTCCACTCGTCAACAACGCATGATTGAACGAAAACCGCCTCTTCATTGGCTGATTGTTCGCAATCGTTTGACTTATACAAAGAGCAAAAACTCTCAATTGATGACAACACTTTTGAATGCCCTTTCAAGACGCATTCATTACACATTGTCTGCCGGTGTTTCTGATCGTGTAATTTACAGAGAATTGTTCTTAAAGGGATTAACAATGATGGATTTGAAAGAAAACGGCTTGAACATGCATACGTCTCCGTCTGCTTTAAGCGGTCGTCAAGAAATCATCAATGTTCTTCAAAATATTTTTCAAAGAGACTTGCAAACAGCCCCTGCAAATGATATAAATGTTCAATAACATTTTTTCATTTTGCAAGGAGACTAAATGAACATCCAATCAATCAAAACTTCACCCTACGACGATCAAAGTTGTGGCACAAGTGGGTTAAGAAAAAAGATTTCGGTTGTTAAACAACAAAATTATCTTGAAAACTTTGTTCAATCGATTTTTAACTCTCTTGAAGGATTCGAAGGGAAAGCGCTTGTCATCGGCGGTGACGGGCGTTATTATAATAACCAAGCAATTCAAACAATTATTAAAATCGCCATTGCCAATCAATTCGGACGTTTAATCATCGGACAAAACGGCATTTTATCCACACCGGCAGCCTCTCACTTAATCGTGAAAAAAGATGCTTTCGGGGGAATTATTTTATCTGCCAGCCACAACCCGGGCGGTCCGAACGGCGATTTCGGCATCAAATTTGACACGGCAGACGGGGCCCCTGCTCCACAAAATATTTCAAACAAAATCACAGAACAAACAAAAATCATTGATCACTATTGGATTGCAGATATGAATGATGTAAAACTCACCGAAATCGGCGAACAGGTGTTCGGCTCAACAGTGATTGAAGTTGTTGATTCGGTCAGGGATTATGCATCCTATATGCAAGAAATTTTTGATTTCGATGCCATTTCAAATCTCTTCAAAAACGGGTTCAAAATGTCCTATGATGCATTAAACGCTGTCACAGGGCCATATGCCGCATATATTTTTGAAACCTTACTGGGAGCCGGCGAAGGAACGGTTTTAAACAAAACACCCTTACCAGATTTCGGCGGACTTCATCCGGAACCAAATCTAACCTACGCCAAACATTTTGTTGACAAGATGTTTGAAGATGAGGCCCCAGATTTTGGTGCAGCTTCTGATGGAGATGGGGATAGATACATGATTTTAGGGAAAAAGTTTTTTGTTGCCCCATCGGATAGTTTGGCTGTTTTAGCTGAATATATGGAACAAATCCCGTTTTATAAAGGAAAATTTTATGGTACTGCCCGCTCAATGCCAACAGCCCCTGCTGTGGACAAGGTGATGAAGGAAAAAGGCTTGCCCGTTTTTGCAACACCAACGGGATGGAAATTTTTCAGCTCCCTCTTAAATGCAAAAAAAATCTCTTTGTGCGGGGAAGAAAGCTTTGGAACAGGATCATTTCACCTGTGTGAAAAAGATGGTATTTGGGCGGTTTTATTCTGGCTTAATATCATTGCCTTAACAGGAAAATCGGTTAAAGAATTAAACAGTGATTTATGGCATAAATACGGTCGTGTTTTCACTTCCACTCAAAGTTATGAAGGTCTTGAATCAGAACCGACTCATCAAATGATGAATGCACTCAAGGAAAAACTTCAAAGTTTAGTCGGACAAACATTTGGCGGGCATAAAGTTATTGAAACACATGTTTTTAATTATGTCGATCCCGTCACAGGTGACACAGCGAATAATCAAGGATATATCATTCAATTTGAAGACGGGCGCATCTTTTCTCGCCTTTCCGGAACAGGAAGCAGTGGTGCAACGCTTCGTATGTATTATTCATGTGAAACAACCGATCAATCTTTATTTGATACACCAGCTACAATGGCTCTTAAAGACTTTGTTGAAGCCGCAAATGAAATTATGGGCATTAAAGAATACACCGGCAAAGATGCCCCAACGGTTATAACTTAAACAAAATCCCCTTTGCAAAGAGGATTTTGTTTAATGCTAAAAAAAGGCGGTCATTGACCGCCTTTTTTATTAAAAGATCTTATAATTATTTATCTTCCAAAATAAGAATCCACTGCCCGCACCAAAGCTTGACCCAATTTTTTGCGATAAGCCGCTTTTTGCATTTCGCGTTCTTCATGACGATTAGACATATACCCCATTTCCAACAAAACAGATGGAATATTGGGTGATTTCAAAACAGCAAATCCCGCAAAACGGTGTGCATTTGGTAGTAATTGAACCGTGCGTTGCATTTCTTGCACGACCAAATCAGCATATTTTCTTGATTCTTTCATCGTGTCTTGTTTTGCCAAATCAATCAAAACAGAACTCACCTCTTGTTGATAATCATCTAAATCCATACCAAGCAAAATATCGGATTTGTTTTCTCTTTCAGCCAAAGCTGCCGCCTCTTTATCAGATGCCTTTTCTGAAATGGTATAAATCGACAACCCTCTTGCTTTGGTATTTCTGGCACTATCCGCGTGAATTGAAATAAATAAATCAGCCTTTGCTTCATGTGCTTTTTTTACTCGTCCGCGAAGGGTGATAAAAACGTCTCTATCCCGTGTTAATACAACTTTATATCCGGCTTTTTCTAAAAGCACTTTTGTTTCTTTTGCCATTTTAAGGGTCAAATCTTTTTCAAAATGACCATTTTTTGATATTGCTCCCGGATCTTGTCCACCGTGCCCGGCATCAAGCATAACGATTTTTTTTGTTGATGTTTTAAACGGCGTCAACGCACTTTTTTTTGAAGCAGAAAAACTCTGGGGCTTTTGAGCCTGAACTTTGGAAGCATCTGAAAGAACTTTTGCCGAGGCCGTTGATTTCAAAGCGCTGGATTTAACAGGAATCCCCGGTTTCAAATCAAGAACAAAACGCCAAATTCCTTTGTTATTTTCAGGCGGCAATGTAAAATGACTTTGCGTGACATCCGACCCCAAATCCATAACAATTCTTGAAACGTTTTTTTCCGGTTTTCCAAAACGGATTTTTGAAATAACAGCGTTTGTTTTGAATTCTTTTTTTTGAACCACTGACGACACTTTTGATTTTGCAATATCAAGAACAAGTCGTTTAGGATTTTCAAGCATAAAGATTTTTGGGTCAATCTTTTGCGCCGATTCGACAACTATTCTGCCCGTTCCATTTGAAAATGTCGACAACCTAACATCTGAAATCGTCGTGGCAAATGAGTTACATGCAACGAATAATATACTTAAAATAAAGAATAAAAACGCTTTAATTTTCATTGTTCCTTAATTTTTATATAAAAAAACTTGCTTATTTTCTTTTAAACCTATATAATGGAAATTGCAATCAAAAATTGATTGTCCAAGAGTTATTTTTTTTAATCCGATGGATGCCTTAATGAGTGCAGTTACAATGTCAATTTATTTTCAGAATGTTTTTTCTCTGATGAACATCGGATTATTGGTTGTTACATTGCTGTTCCTTTTTAAACGGAACGCGCGTTATTTCAGATTGTCAAAGGAATTTATTTTATGTCAAAAAAGATGCTTATTGATGCAACGCATCCCGAGGAGACCCGCGTTGTTGTTTCAGAAAACGGGAGGGTTGAAGAATTAGATGTCGATACCTCCACAAAAAAACAAATTAAAGGAAATATTTATTTAGCAAAAATCGTTCGTGTTGAACCGTCCTTACAAGCCGCTTTCGTTGATTACGGTGGTAATCGTCACGGCTTTTTGGCATTCAATGAAATTCATCCAGATTATTATCAAATTCCTGTTGCTGATAGAGAAGCTTTGAAAGCTATGCTTAAAAAAGCAGAGGATGATGAAATGGAACCGATTCAAGCAGGCGAAACAAATTCAGATGTTGAAGTTGTTTCCGAAACAGAAAATGATATCAGAACACGAATTTATCCCTCTTTCATCAAAAGATATAAAATTCAAGAAGTCATCCGTCAAGGGCAAGTGATGCTTGTTCAAGTTGTCAAAGAAGAACGGGGCAATAAAGGGGCCGCTCTCACAACCTATCTTTCTTTAGCCGGTCGTTTCAGCGTTTTGATGCCAAACAACGGTAAAGGAGGCGGTATTTCAAGAAAAATTACCAATGTAAAAGACAGAAAAGCCCTGCGCACAATTATTGACAAGTTTTCAATTCCGGATGGAATGAGTGTAATCATCCGCACAGCCGGTCAAGGAAAAACAAAAACGGAAATCAAACGAGATTATGATTATCTTATCAAAACTTGGATGAAAATCCGCGAAGAAACACTTGAATCTTTGGCACCAAAACTCATTCATGAAGAAGGCGACATTGTCAAACGCTCTTTAAGAGACGTGTTCACACCGGATATCGATGAAATCTGGGTGGAAGGGGAAACGGTTTTCAAATCCGCTAAAGAATTTATGAAAATGTTGATGCCGGCTCAAGCAAAAAAAATCAAACAATATAAAGGCGCGGAACCAATTTTTGTTTCCAATCAAGTTGAACAGCAATTAGAAAGCATTCACAATAACATCGTTCAACTCAAATCCGGCGGTTATTTGGTTATTGACCAAACGGAAGCCCTTGTTGCCGTTGACGTAAACTCCGGTAGAGCCACAAAAGAACACGATATTGAAGAAACAGCTTTACGCACAAATCTTGAAACCTGTGATGAATTGGCAAGACAATTGCGTCTGCGTGACATGGCTGGCCTTATTGTAATTGACTTTATCGATATGGAAGAAGCCAAAAATAACGCCGCTGTTGAACGCCGTTTAAAAGAAGCTCTTAAAAAAGACAGAGCGCGCATTCAAGTTGGCAAAATGTCCGGTTTCGGATTGGTTGAAATGTCAAGACAACGCTTGCATTCCAGCTTTTTGGAAAGTAGCTATCAACCGTGTATGCATTGTGGGGGCAAAGGGATGATTCGTTCTGTTGAGTCCTGTGCTATGCATGCTTTACATATTTTGGAAGAAGCTGCCTTTAAAAACATTTCAAATAAAATTTTGATTTCACTTCCGCCAAATGTTGCCACTTATTTATTGAACGTGAAAAGATCACATTTAGTCACGCTTGAAACAAAATACAATGTCAGCATTCAAATTATTCCGGATGAAACATTGTTGCGTTCTTCAGATTATAAATTGGAGCGTGTTCGTGAAGATGGAGAACGTTTACATGTGAACTTAAACGCCCCTGCAAAACACGAACTGAAAGAAAAAAGAAAACAAGATTTCTTGCGGATGCCATTTGAAAAAGATCACAAAAAACAAGAAAAACAACAACCTGCTCTTGAACCGGTTCAAAAAGAAACAAAAGAAACAGAAACGCTTGAATTAAATGACGGGCAACAAGAAAAGAAAAACAAAAATAAACGGCGTAGCGAATGGCGTAAACGGCGCAAAGAAAAACGTATGTTGGCCAGAATGAAGCAACGCCAAGCGGCTCAACAACAAGAGGACAGTCAAGAAACTTTTTCACCGGAAGAAAAATTCACCGTTGTGGAACAAAAGGATTTTTTCGACTTTAAGAAAGAAGAAATGCCCATAAATGAAGGGGAAACAACACCCGTTCAAAATGAGAAAAAAGAAGAAAAGAAATCGGCATCAAAGGGCAAAAAGAAAACCGTAAAAAAGGAAGAAAAAATCTCTCAAAAACCGGATACAGAAACTGGTTTTGACAAAAAAGAGGAGAGTCTCTCTAAAGAAAAAGAGTCAACAAAGAAAGTTTCAAGTGAGAAATCAGCAAAAACAAAACCGGTGAAAGAAAAACAAGTCAAAAGCACCAAAAAGACCAATGAGAAAGCACCTTCAAAGAAAAAAAGCACCACAAAAGAGGTCAAAGAAGTTGCCGAATCCGAAAAAAAACCACTTGAATCCACTATAATAGAAAAAGGGGAAGATAACACCCCTGAAGGCCCCAGAAAAAAGGGATGGTGGAATAAGTTGGTGAATTAAAAACTTAAATAAGGCGGAAAATTTCCGCCTTATTTTTTGTTTGCTTTTTATAAAAAAATATGGTATCTATGAGCAATATTAAGACCCTATCATCTAGTGGTTAGGATACAACCCTCTCAAGGTTGGTACACGGGTTCGAGTCCCGTTAGGGTCGCCAAAATAAAAACGCCGAAACGCGTTTTTTTTATTTTTGGCGGTATCAACAGATATGAACCAGCCTCATTCATCTTAAAATCACAAAAAAAAGAACTTTTTTGTTTCAAATATGAAGGGCGAATCAACAAGGTGCAATGTAAATTTAAAAACATCTGCAAACGGATATTTTAATCCGGAAAAATATACGGTTATTTCTTCAAAAAACGGATATAAAACCGAACAAAAAATTATTGATTGGCATGTGAGCAGGTGGTATTATGTCGGTAATTTAGTGGTTGGCGGATTACTTGGTTATTTAATCATTGATCCGATAACCGGCGACATGTGTTATCTTGATGAAAGTGCATATATCAATATGTCTCAAGAAAATTAAAAATCAAAATCAAGAAAAATAAAAGCACTTTTTTAAGTGCTTTTATTTTTCTTTTTGAGATATTTTTTATGCCTGTTTTTCTTGATGAACACTGATTTTACGATAAAAATAAACCGCAATCGGAACTCCTAATAACATTCCCCACAATCCCAAAAAGCTATGAGCAATATAAAGAATAATCAATGTCATAACCGGATTGATATGCATAACCGAAGAAACGATTCTAGGATTTAAAACATAGGCTTCCAACAAATGAATCAAAACAATCATCAAAAGCGCCCAAAGACCCAATGACATCCCCCCCGTGTTCACTGCCATCAAAACAATCGGAACAGAAGAAATAATCATTCCCAGCACCGGAATAAGACCACATATGAACACAATGGTGCATAAAAGTGCAATGGCTTTTATCCCCAAGAAATAAAGTCCCGCAGCCGTTAAAAAAGTGTTAATTGCAGAGATAATCAATTGAGCTCTGAAATTTTCTCCCACAACTTTGGAAAACAAAACAACACTACCTGCAATTTCTTTATATGTTTCGGCCAATTTTGTATCCCGCAACCGTCGAATTCCCAACGACAAAGTCGGTAAATCTAAAAGAATCAAAAAACTAAATAACATCGCCAAAAAGAACCATCCGATATAATGCACTCCGGTGTTGATAAAATTGAGCATAAAACTCCATGATTTCACCAATGCTTTTTCAGGAGAAATATTCGATTCAAATTGGTTAACAAGCATGGAAAGAATTTCATTTCCTTGTGTGTGCGTATCAATCCAACTTTTCAAAAAATAAATACTTTGCGGTAACTGTTCAGTAAAATTAATCGTTTCTGAAATAAGTTTGCTTGGAACAACACAAATAAATAAAATTTCCAAAAGCAAAAAAACCGTATATAACGAAACAACAATCAAACGACGATTTAAATGATATTTTCGCCGGATTTTGTGTCCGATACTTGCAAAAATAAAACACATAATAAATGTCATAAAAACAAGACCGAACATACTTCTGAAAAGATATAGCATGCTTAAAAAAACAGCCCAAATGAAATACACTCTGTTCACTTTGACAAATTCTGAAATGCTAAACATAAAAACCTCCTGTTACCGATAGAGAAAAAGCATTTAATTCTTTTTTTAATATGCCAATATTACCTTAAAAAAGTCAAGGTTTTTTGCATTCAATAAACAAACCTTGTTTAAAATAAAAAAATTTCTCTTGACAAGTTTTTATCTTTATGTTAATAACAAATTATTAATAACAATAAAACACCAAAAAGGAGAAAAAATGAAAATCGGTTTTCAAGGTGATTTATTTTCCAATTCACAAGAAGCGGCGATTAAGTTTTCAAAAACCTTAAAACTTTCAAAAGCTGAATTTATTCCACTTATTTCATCAAAAAATGTTGTCACTGCACTCCTAAAAGACGAAATCCAATATGGAGTTATGGCTCTTCAAAACAAAATTGCAGGCATTGTGGAAGAAACACAAGATGCCTTAACTGATAAAATTGAACTTGTTGACACTCTGTCACTTCACATTCATCATTCTTTGTTCAAAAAAAATAAAGACGCAAAAATCGAATTTGTTTCTTCACATATTCAAGCCTTAAATCAAACAAAAAATTATCGAAAACGGTATTTTTCTTTTCTTAAAGAAGTTGAAACAGAAGATACGGCTCTTGCTGCTCAAAAGTTATCCACAGGTTTTTACCCTGAAAACTATGCTGTTATCTGCCGAAAAAATGCCGGCACTTATTACCATCTTTTTTTAATCAAGGAAAACATTGAAGATGACAAAGAAAATGAAACCATTTTTGGTCTTTTTCAATTAAAAAAATGACAAATTCATCAAATTATACTACATTTAATCACAAACAAATAACAGGAGGAAGATAATGCAAATCGTTCACACACATACCGGAAAAATTTATGTCGACAAAGATCATAAATTGGAATTTTTAACCGTTGGTGATTATGGAAAAGAAAACAATATCAAAGCTGATTTTTTGGGCTTACATACCGAAATTAACGGCGTAAAACATAAAGAGGTCGATTTAACAAAAAAATGGGTTGCTACTATCAGCACACAAAAAGGATGCCCAATGAACTGCCTGTTTTGTGACTGTCCGAAATATGGATTTTTTAGCAATGCTTCTTTAGAAGAACTTTCTTTTGAAATTGAAACAATTTTAAAAAATGAAACAATCACTCATACCGATAGATTTAATGTTCATTTTGCGCGAATGGGAGAACCAACATTCAATGAAAACGTTTTGGAATTTGCAAAAAATCATTTAAGAGATTTAACAAAAAAATATATCACTGCCCAAACAATTCATCCGGTTGTATCTACCATGTTGCCGAGAAAAAACAAAAAACTCAAGCAATTTATTTTAAAGTGGTGTGATATTAAAAATATTGATTAAAGTCGGATCGTAGCCATG
>JAZNVO010000051.1:0-2914 GCA_045592885.1 Alphaproteobacteria bacterium | reverse complement strand
GATTGAAAAGGGCGCCTTGCTTGATGTGCAGGATTGTTTCAAAAACACGGCCTTGATGTATACGGCATTAGGGGCTCAAAAAAAAGTTTTTTTCAGCTTGTTAAATCATGGCGCTTCTCCGGCTTTTGAAGATGAACGTGGGGATAAAGTGGCGGACTTGCTTTATCGGTGTTACCAATTGGCAAGTGAAGAAAAAAAAGAAGAATATCAGGAAATGATCACCATTTTTGTGCCGGATTTTGTTCATAGAGAAAAACAAAAAGCCTTATCGGTTGCAATTGTTAACGGTCTTGACGGCGTTGTTGCTTCCTTGATGCAAGCAGATGACGTGAATGTGAATGAAACAGATGGCGCCAGATTAGCGCCTCTTCATTGGGCTTCGGCGTTTAATCGGGTGAATGCTGCTTTTTGCTTGATAAAAGCCGGTGCAGATCTTAATATGCAGACACAAAATGGGATGACGGCATTGATGTATGCAACCCAAAACGGGCATCAGGAAATGGCAAAACTCTTATTGGAGTCAGGGGCGGATATCACCCTTCAAAATAAGGAAGGAAAAACCGCTGCCGGGATTGCTTTTGAAAAGAATCAGATTGAGATTTTTGAATTAATCAAAAAAGAAGGGATGCGCAGAATTACACCAAAACAAAGATTTATTTGTATTTATCAAGAAAAAGAAAGGGGTTCAAATTAAAATGGCGCCGGTGTATACGTTATTGGATGCAACAAGAAAAAATAATTTGCCTCTTTTTAACCAATTGATTCAAAAAGAAAATATTGATGTGAATCAGCAAGATAAAGATGGTTTTACCCCTCTTATTTATGCCTCTTTACGCTCAAATAAGGAAATGGTGAAGTCTTTAATTCAAAGAAATGCCGATTTAAATAAAGGCAATTTGAATGGAGATGGGCCGTTAATGTGGGCGATTTTATCGAATTGTCAATTGGTTGCAAAAATGCTTATTATGGCCGGTGCAGATGTGAATCAACGCAACATTCAAGGGGAAACTCCATTGATGGCGGCAGCGTTTAACGGTGATGGGGTTCTTGTTTATTTGATGCTTGAAAAGGGGGCGGATGCGTCTATTCAAGATAGAAGCGGGCAAAGGGCTTCCGATAAAGCAATGAAGAAGGGATACAGTTTGATTGCCAATCGTTTGAAATGTCTTGAAACAACAAAAAAAATTTCATCTCAAAAAAAACGGATTGTTTTAAAAAAAATTTTGCACCGAGAGGAAAGGGATAACTAAATGACAGAAGCAATGACGGATGATTTTAATACGGAGCTCTTGATCCAGATGATCTCAAATGGCGATATTCGTCAAGTGCATGATTTTCTTGAAGGAAAAGAGATTGATTTGAACGGGCAGACGGGGGATGGAATGACGCCGTTGATGGCGGCCGCTTTAACCGGCAGAGTGCGGTTGATTGAAGAATTGATTGAAAAGGGTGTTGATTTAAACAGTCAAAATAATAACGGGGCAACGGCTTTGACATTGGCTGTTCATAAGGGATATAACCGCATTGTTCAAATTTTGGTTGAAAAGGGTGCTGATTTAAATATACAAAACAAAAAGGGGGCAACCGCCTTGATTTTGGCAACCCAAAAAGGCGATATGGATATGATAGACGGGTTAATCGGGCACGGAGCTGATTTAGATATTGCCGATTGTTATGGGATGACGGCGTCGATGTATGCCGTTCATGAAGGATTTTCAGATATCTTGGCATTTTTGGCCCTTGCTGGTGCTGATTTAGAAAAGAAAGATTCAACGGGGAAAACGGCTTTTGATTGGGCAACTGTTTTTTCTCAACTGGAATGTCTGCGTCTTTTGGATAGTTTAAAAAAAGAACACACGGAAAAGAAAGAGGAGCGGGCGGATGCAACTCAAACAAAAGAAATGCCCGAAACAGCGCAAAAAATCGGATTTTCCCAAATGGTAGGGTTTCCCCAAAAAGAAAGGGAGCGGGAAGAATAACGAGGTGATTGGATGACGTTATACGAGTGTTTGAAACAAGGATTTGAAACAGGCGATTATAAAAAAGCAAAAGAAGACTGGATGAATCAAAATATGCCGGCGCGTATCGGCGAATTTCGTTTTTCGCAAGAGCTTTCTTTGATCGACAGTTATTTGATGACAAAAATAAAGATTGATGAAACTTTGTTTGGTCCGTGGCTGTATTTTTTCAAAAAATCACTCAATGAACTTGATTTGGATTTGAGCAAACAATGTCTTGATGTTTATTTGGAAAAATGGGCATTGAAAGCAGTTAAGGAGAATGACGAAGAGTCAATTGTTCGTTTTTTAAATACGAAAACAAAGTCTTCAAGAGCGGTCAAATTGGAGATGTTGTCTTTGGAAGCGGCTCGTGTCGGGAATATTGAATTATTGGACAAATTTCTTGATAAGGGTGCAAAATTGAATGCTTCTTTTTTTGAAAATCAGCTTGAAACGCCGTTGATGCAAGCATCAATTAACGGTCAAAGAGAAGTGGTGAAACACCTTTTGAAAAAAGGGGCTCAAGCTTATTTGAAAGGAAGTGTGAATAAGCAGATTTTTGAAGACTATCGGAAAAAAAATGATGTTGATAAAATGGCCGATTGTTTGATTAAATATGGTAAATTTTTGAAAGAAAAAAAGGTTGAAGCTCGGGTTCAAATTGAGGATGAATTGATTCTTTTGATGAAAGAAGGAAAAGTTTCTCAAGCATTGAAACTGCTCAAAAAAAATCCGTATCTTGATTTAAATGCGTTTGATTTGAAAGGGAAAACCGCTCTTTCAAGACATATGAGAGTTGTCAGTGAAGCAATTTGTCAGATTAAATATGGTAAATTTTTGAAAGAAAAAAAGGTTGAAGCTCGGGTTCCAATTGAGGATGAATTGATTCTTTTGATGAAAGAAGGAAAAGTTTC
>JAZNVO010000050.1:0-5808 GCA_045592885.1 Alphaproteobacteria bacterium | reverse complement strand
TACCATTAGGTATCAGTCCGGATGCTAAATATGATGATTATAAAATTGATTTTTGTGCCGGGGATAAACTTATTTTATATAGCGATGCATTAACAGAGGAAATGTCAGAAGATGGTCTTCGATTGGGAACGGAAGGGTTACTCAGTTTGTTGCAAACTGTTTTTGAGTATAAAGATATCAGAGAGGCTGTTTCTGAATTGATGCAGTTGTTTTTCAAAATGTTGCCTCCGCCCCCACAAGATGATGTAACACTTGTATGGGTTGAAGGTTTACCCTTACCTTCGAATAGGAAAAAAAGATGATCAGGTTATTTGTTGAAGAAAAGTTATCCACAGGGACAAAATTTGTTCCGGATGATAAAAAAACACATTATTTGTTACATGTTATGCGCCTCAAAGAAGGGGATGAGGTTTTGTTGTTCAATGGAAAAGATGGTGAATTTTTGACAACGCTGATTGATGTGAAGAAAAAAAATTGTGCTCTTTTAATCGGAAAAAAGACACGGGAGCAAACACTTCGTTCGCCATTGATTTTGTGCCCTGCACTCATCAAAAAAGAAAATATGGACCTCGTGTTGCAAAAAGCAACGGAGTTGGGTGTAACGGCTATTTATCCATTGATAACAGATCGAACGATCGTGCGTGGGTTTAATTTGGAACGGGCAAATTTGATTGTTTCGGAAGCTGCTGAACAATCGGAACGATTAGATAAACCAAAAATTTTTGATCCGATTAAACTGAGTGATTTGTTTTTGAAATTACCTGAAGAAGTGATACCTGTTTTTTTAACAGAACGCGGAGAGTCCGGAACTCAATTATTAAGTGATATTATCTCGCCTGCTTTTATTATTGGTCCCGAAGGAGGATTTACCGAAAAAGAAACAGCTTTTTTATTGACGCAAAAAAATATTGTCCCTCTTCATTTGGGTGACACAATTTTACGAGCCGAAACGGCATCAATTGCCATATTGGGTGGATTCGTTGCAACAAGATAATAATTTGTGAAACATTTTATTTTTTTAAGCAAATTTGGTTCAAGATTTTATTAACAATCCAACGAATCGGATTTAAAAAAGCGAGTCGTGTGAAATATTACCCACTTATTTTTCATCAATGGTAATCGGGTTTTTGATAAGAATCGGAATTGATCTTTTATGAAATAAAAAAGGAGAGCGCTGCTCTCCTTTTTTGTCTGAATTATTTTCCGCCAATTTTTGTTTTGCCACCCATATATGGTTGCAAAGCTATAGGAATTTTAACGGAGCCGTCAGCTTGTTGATGATTTTCAATGAAGGCCACTAAAACACGCGGTGTTGCAAGACCGGTATTGTTGAGTGTGTAGGCATATTTGACTTTGCCCGTTTCATCTTCACGATAGCGGATATTTGTTCTGCGAGCTTGCCAATCCAATAAAGAAGAACAGCTGTGTGTTTCTCTATATTTATCTTGACCGGGGCACCAGGCCTCAATATCATTCATGCGATATTTTCCGGCTCCCATATCCCCTGTGCAATTTGCAATAATTTGATATGGAATTTCCATTTCCTGCATAATTTCTTCTGCATTTTGAAGAATGAAGTTATGCATTTTATCAGATTCGGCAATATCAGCTTTGCAAATAATATATTGTTCAACTTTGCTGAATTGATGAACACGAATAAGTCCGCGAGTGTCTTTTCCGGCTGCACCGGCTTCCCTGCGAAAACAAGGCGAAAATCCGGCATACATAATCGGCAAATCAGCTTCTTTTAAAATATCTCCGGCATGAATACTGTTTAAAATAACTTCAGCTGTCCCTGCCAAAAAGAGATTGTCTTTCGGCATGGAATAAACCGATTCATAATCAAATGGGAAGTGTCCGGTGTGATAAAAAGCGTTTTCAAAGGAAAGAGACGGAACGCTCATCACCTGAAAACCTTTGGTCATAAGTTTGTTAACCGTATATTGCCACAAAGCCATTTCAAGTTGTAATAATTCGCCTTTAATTCCCACTGTTCTACTGCCACAAATTTGAGAGATTTTTTTAAATTCACCCCAATCGTTCAAATCCATTAAGGCAACGTGATCTTTCATTTCAAAATTAAAAATAGGTTTTTCACCAACCTGGCGAATCACAACATTTTCTTCTTCACTTGATCCGCGAGGAACATCTGGAGCCGGAATTGTCGGTGTCATTCCCATCATGGTTTTGAATTGTTCTTCCAAAGGTTTTAATTCTTCGGCATAAGCAGCTGCTTGTTGACCGGATTGCTTTGAAAGTGCCTTGATTTCTTCTTTTCTTTCAGGCGTTGCTTTAGGCATTTCTTTGCTTAAGGCATTTCTTTTTTGAAGTTCTGCTTCCATCAATTGTTTGATTTGAATAATTTTTTTATCAATTGAAAGAAGTTCGTCAATATCCAATGTTAAACATTTTTCTTCTAATGTTTTTTTGACTAAATCAGCATTTTCTCTGATGAATTTTATATCAAGCATTTTCTTTGTCCTCTTCGTTGTTTGATGCTTTTTTTTGAATAAGTTGTGCAAGTTTTTTTAAATCATCCCAAGCGTTTTTGCGTGACGTTTGAGAAGCCGATACCATATCGGGTCCAAAAGTTGAAATAACCGGAATTTCTTTTTCAAGAACGGTTATATATTGAATTTGTTGTCTGGCTTTTGAAATGCTTTCGATTCCAAGTAAAGCTCTTGTTGGAATTGAACCAAAAAGAAGAATGAAATCCGGATCCGTTAATTCCAATGCTCTTTTGATAAATGGAGTGCAAATTTTTTCTTCCGTTAAAGAGGGTTTTCTGTCTCCCGGCAAACGCCAAGGAATAAGGGGGGCGATATAAGAATTATCGGGGGACAATTTGATGGCGGAGAGCATTTTTTGAAGTAATAATCCTTGTGGACCTTCAAAAAGATTGCCAGTTCTTTCTGCTGGTGCTTTTGGTGCATCAAATATGCAAAAAACGGTTGGTTTTTTTTCTTTTCCAATTCCGATAAAAGTATTCACCGCTGTTTTTTTTAGGGAACATCTGTCAAAAGAAGAGACTTTATCTTTTAAATTGGAAAGAGAATTGGCTTCTTTTGAAAGAGTTTGAGCTTGAGCAATAAATGACAAATTCTCATCTTTTTGGGGAGTAATGCGTTCATTTTTTTTTGCAAAATTAAGAGCAGGAATTTCTTCTTTTTGAGGCGCTTGAACCTGTGTTTTTTGAAATGCCAAAAACCGGTCAACAGGTGTTTCCCCGATGACTTGATTAATGTCAGCAAGCTGATACCATTTTAAAATTGCACCGTAATTCATTTTTTTCTTCTTTTTTTTATAAAAAGATGATAGCATAAAATAACCCAAAAAGTAAAGTTTTTTCTAAAAATAGGGATTTGAAATGAAAAAAATTATATATGCACTGATGGTGGTTGGTGTTTTATCCACTGCTTTTTTCTATGATACGATTGTTGTTAATGTGGATAAAATTGTGAAAAAAACAATTCAAATGCAAGATGATGTCGCTTTGGATAAAAAGGAGTTTGACAAAGTTTTTAAAACAACTCGAAATATTCCGGATACAGCTGATTTGGGAGCTTATTTGGCAGGTGTTAGTGCAAGAAATAATGGCGATTTTTCCAAAGGAATTTTTTATTTTGAAAAAGCTTATTTGGCGGATAGGAAAAGTGAAGATATCAGACGGGATCTTTATGCTCTGAAAGGATTGGCCGGTGAAATTCAATCTATATTTGATTTATTTGATGAAGATTTTTATAAAGATGAATCACTTCATTTTGCTTCAGAAATTAAGGCTGCTCAATTGATAAAAAATGAAAAATATCAAGATGCGATTAATCTTTTGTCAAATTTAAAAAATAAAACGCCTTATGCGGATGCATTGATCGCTTGGTGTTATGTTGGTCTTAAAGATAAAGAAAAAGCGGTTAACATTTTAAAAACAATGAAAGAAGAAGCTCCTTTTCATCAAATTAAACGATATCATTTAGCGTTGATATATGATTATTTTAAGGATGAAGAAAATGCCGAAAAATATTATAACCAGCTTCAAGGATTAACAAAAGATATCTCGTTCACATTTTTTGTGTCAGCTCAAGATTTTTTTGAACGCAAAAAAACATGGGATGAATCAAATGTTTTTTATAAAAAATATCAATCTTTGTCGCATGAAAATCCCATTTTTTATGATATTTATTCACAGGTGGGGATGAAACCGCTTAAAACGGTGGCACAAGGGGCTTCTGAAATTTTTTATTCATGGGCGTATAGTTTGGGAAAAGAACCGGATTTAGCGGTTTTGGTGGCAAATACGGCGATTTTTTTAAATCCTGATCATTTGATGGCAAAAGTGTGGTCTGCCGAGGTGTTGGATGTTTTGGATTTGGATACTTTTGCACATAAAATTTATGATAATATTTTGAAAAAAGTGCCATCAGCAGATATCATTCTTTATAAAAAAGGGTTGGTTTATACCCATCATGGGGATTTTAATGGGGCTTTACCGATTTTTAAAGAGTTGCTTAAAAGAAATGTTTCAAATCCGGTCATTTTGTTGCTTATAGCTCAAAGTTACGATTCTAATGGTGATTGCAAATCCGCTTTGCCGTTTTATGAAAGAACGTTGTTTTTGATGAACAGATGGGGAATTACGCAAGCAAAAAAAGTCAAATTTCAAACAGCGCAATGTTATTTGAAAGAAAAAAGGTTTAAAGAATTTGAAAAATATGCTTATGCTGCTTTACAAGAAGATCCGACGGATGCTGAAATTTTGAATTATATGGCATATGAATGGCTTGAAAGAGATATGAATTTAAAAGAAGCTCTTCTTTTCTTGGAAAAAGCATATGAGCAAGCTCCGAATTCTCCGGATATTTTAGATTCGCTTGCGTGGGCCTATTTCAAGAAAGGGGATCCTCAAAAAGCTTTGCCGTATGCAGAAAAAGCCGTTGATTTGTTGGGTGCAAGTTCTGTTGCTAATATGCATTTGGGAGATATTTACAAAGCTTTGGGCCGAATCAGAGAAGCGCAATCACAATATGAAAAGGCTTTGGCGCTTCAATTTGATTTGACTCCGGAGCTTGAAAAAGAGCTGCTCGAACGGTTAAAGTAAGATTTTTTTGCTTAAAATTGAATGAGTTATTAATTTTTAAAAAAAGTTCTTGACATCTTTTATTTTTAAGGGCATAATAGTCCTACTTGCGCAAGGGTTTGTGTAAGTTGTCCGTCCAAAGATGGAAGGGTGGCCGAGTGGTTAATGGCAGCAGACTGTAAATCTGCCGACTTATGTCTACGAAAGTTCGAATCTTTCCCCTTCCACCAGGACGAACCCGACTGATGCGCGGGTGTAGCTTAATGGTAAAGCTCCAGCCTTCCAAGCTGATTACGAGGGTTCGATTCCCTTCACCCGCTCCAATTAACGAAGTCCCTTATGGGATTTTAATTTTTTAACACTGATCAGTTAAGGAAAACAATAATGAGTAAAGAAAAATTTGAAAGATCAAAACCGCATTGCAATATCGGTACGATCGGTCACGTTGACCACGGTAAAACAACTTTAACAGCTGCTATTACAAAAGTTTTGGCAGAAAAAGGTGGTGCAGCTTTTGTTGATTATGCAAACATCGATAAAGCTCCGGAAGAACGCGCTCGCGGTATCACCATTTCAACATCACACGTTGAATATGAAACAGCAAGCCGCCACTATGCACACGTTGACTGCCCGGGCCACGCTGACTATGTTAAAAACATGATTACTGGTGCTGCTCAAATGGACGGTGCGATTTTGGTTGTGTCTTCAAGTCGGAGGCCAAGCGGTCTTAGGAA
>JAZNVO010000049.1:0-4180 GCA_045592885.1 Alphaproteobacteria bacterium | reverse complement strand
ATTATAAATTTTTTTTATGATCATGTCCTTTTTTTTATTTTTTTTAAGAAAGGAGTTAACTTTTATGCCATTTACAACAACAGGAACATTTGAACGACTTCATAATTGGGAAGAAGATCGCTTAAACGGGATTGAAATTGTCACGGATCATCATGATGCGGAAGATGACAACTTTGCCGACGGGTTATCGCAAACGCTTTTAAAAGACGGTCGCGCGCCGATGGAAGGCTCTCTCAACATGGGCGGTTTTCCCATCACGGGTCTTTCAAACGGGGTGAACAAGCAAGATGCGGTCACAAAAGCTCAATTAGAGGAAATCGATCTTAACTTTGTGCCAAAAGAAAAGGATTGTCAAATCGGGGGAACAAAGGAATTTTTAAACACCCTTTTAATGCCGACACAAGCCGTTACGGATGAAACACAAAAAGGCGCCTCAACCAAATACGTTGCTGATAAAATTGACTTTGAATTTGAAGAACGCCGTCTTGCTTATCAAGGAAAAGCCTTCCCGTCCTATCAATCGGTTACAACGATTTCAAGCGGATATAAAACACCCACATTCGGATATGTTTTGTTTGAACTGCCCACACGTATGTCAGGATATATCGAAGTCGGCGGATATAAAAAATCGTTTTCATATAATTATAACAACACCCAACCAACCCTTGTCGTCATGCCGGTGGCAAAAAACGTTGCCATCTCATTTTCCGGCTGCTCGGCAAAATTTTCGGCTATTTATTAAGGAGGCGTTATGTCATTTACAATCACAAAAAATCAAATTCAACTCACACGGGGGGACACTTTTTCCATTCCCGTTCATTTTCATCAACCGATCAGCGGGGCAACCTTATTGATTGAGGTGTTTAAAGAAGGCACACTTCTGCCCGTCATTCAAAAAGAAATCTCGCAACATCTGGATGCCCAAAACGGCAAAAGCTTGCTTCTTCTTGAAAAAGAGCTGACCGATATTGAAGCCGGCACTTATTTTGTTCAAATGTCGATTACCTTTGCTGACGGGGCAAAATATACGTTTTATCCCCCTCACCCCGGAACAAAAGCCACCTTTATCATTCAGGAAATCAAAACAGTTTAGGAGTTTTTTATGACAGAAATTAACACATATTTACCCAATAACATTCACGTAACCATCGGCGCCGAACCGGTTGATTTGAAAGTGGAAGGCGTTTTTGTCCGATCGGGCGTTGCCGAACTGGAAGGTTATCTTGAAAAAACGGCCAAACCGGCTCTTGAAAGTCTCATTGCCGATGCCGGTGCCGATTTGGAAGGCGCGATTATGTTATTCAACCAAAACGCTTTTGAAGAAACATTAAAATTCAACCAAAACGTTGAAGAACAAAAAAATTACATCACCGAAGAAGCCAAACTTTGGACCGATGCCTCTCTTGAAGAAAACCCCGAAGGATCGGCCAAATATTGGGCTGAACAAGCCAAAATCAATTATGAAGAATCCCTTCTTTTAGCCGATACTTTAAATGCGGAGGAAATTTAACATGACAACGAAATTGAACAAAAAATTGAGATACGCCCTTGAAACAAAAGACCAAATCAAAACAGCTCTTCAACATAAAGGCGCCGATGTCTCAAACGAAACGCCGTTTCGCTCTTATCCAACCCTTATTGAAAAGTTAAAAACAACCTCTTCTTCTCAAAAAGTTTTGAGTTCTTATCATTTTAAACCCGGTGAAAAAGTGATGCTTCAAGAAACGCCAAACAATCTTCCCTCTTCGCATCAATCCATGACAGGAAATGCTGTCGGCACTTTTGAATCTCATTCGGATGAGAAAATTTCGTTCAGCATCGGAAATGATATTTTTTGCGGGTTTAATTCGAACTATGTTTTTCAATATCGATATCATCCGGAAACAAAAACAATTCATCCCGTTCAAAAAAAATATACCCGCCTGACCACAAATCTGGCCCTTGCCAATCCCATTCAAAAACATTTGGGATCAAATTATTCTTTCGATATTGAAAAATCGGACCCGTTCACGGGAATTGATTATCCGTCCGGCGGACAATTTTCCGCCATCGCCCCTTATTGGTGTTCATGGGATTCAAACGGGGAGTTTTTGATTCACTATAATGGGCTCGGTGGCGCAATGGATATTTTAAAATATGTCTTAAATGAAGAAACAAACACCTATTCTTTTGAACTCATTTATTCCGGCTCGTTACCGCACCAATGCCGTTACGCAAGCAATTCTTATTATACGGCGGGGGATATTCACACAACAAACACCTTTTCGGCCGGCGGAAAATTCATTTTCAAAATCAACAAAGAAACAAACGAAATTTCAAACATCAACATCACCGATTTATCCCTGCCCGTTTCGGATGCCGATATTCTTTTGTTTGGTAAAAATTATCTTGTCTTGGTTTCGGGCATCAACGAAACCACCGTTGTTCACTTCCTTAAAGCAACACCCATAGATGAAACACTCGCCCAAAATGACGAAGGATTTTATGATAATCCCACCAATTATTCTTATACCCTTTTGCATCAAGAACCGGCGCCAAACAAACCCGACCAAGGCCTTTTTTATAAAGCGGATAACGTTTATTCCACCATTCTCGGTCAGGTGGATTATTATATTCATGTGGGTAAAGAAAAAATTGATGACATCTCTGATTTTTCCTTTCAATTTCAAGTGCGTGATGACAGAGAAGTTTATTGCACTTTTCTTGATCAAAACACCTGTGTTTCAACCTCTTATCGCCTGCTTTCAACCAATTATCCAACGCAAACAACTTGCCGTTTGTTTAAAAAAGAGGCGCCTTCAATGAAGTTTCAAGAAGAATCCCTCGGATATTTATCTGCCTGCATTTGTTTAAATGAATATGGTTACGGTTATTTTTATCGGGATGCCAGTCCGGGAATATATAAACTTTATAACCATACCATCGGCCCCAGAATAGCTTATATTTCATTCAAACATCCTTATCACCTTTTTATGAAAAACGGTTTTTTCCAATGTGGGCATTCGGACAGCTATTTATATTATTTGCCGAATTATGACTCAATCAGATTTGACGGCTATTTTAAAGGAATTATTGATGAAGATTATTTTTCCGTTTCCTACAGCAATTCTCTTTATTATCTCGCTGACACCGGAGAAAACATCCGTTTAGCCGGCCCTTCTTTGCCATCCGGCTCCACAACAAATCTTTTTTATCGCTTTGAAAACGATATTTATCTTTTTAATTTTATAGGTAACAACGAATACAATACAACCGGTTTGGCCTATAAAATCACGCCGGATATTGAAAACAGATCGTATTCAATGGATGAAGGCGAACCCATGACCGGCTCTTTTTATTATTCATACTCAAGCTCCCTTCCGCCATTTATCCGGCATAAAACAAAAAATCTTTTGTTGACAACTACCAAAGTGTTCGGTGTTTCAAAAAAACCTGAAACAAATCAATTTCATTTACAAGAACTTTCTTATCCGGATGAACTGGTTGAAGCCTTTATGGATCAAACCCCTTATTCCGTTCAAGCGTTTTATGACGGCGAAACGGCATTTCAACTTGCAAACGGGGTCACTTTATTGGCCTTTTTGGATTGGGATGAAACAAGCTTTAAAACAACTTTAAAAGAAAACACCACCATTCGAAAAATTGAAGCACCCATCTCTTTACATAGCGAACAATATCTTTATCTGTCCCCGTTCAAGACGTATCAATATCTTTTTGTCCCCAACGCTCCTTTACATCATTGTTGTTATTTTGATGATAAAGTCAGGGAAAAATATCACTTACGAACAGAGGCAAACGCCTCCTCTAACTGGCATGAAAGCTCCTTAATCGGTTTTGCGGTGGATGAGTGTCAACAAGATGAAAACGGCTATTTAACGCAACATATCCAATTTGATCCGCTTTAATGCTTTTTTAATTTATAAAAGCCTTTTTCTTTTTTTTAAGGGAAAAGGCTTTTTCTCCTTTTTGATTAAAAAAATGCCTTCATTAAAAAAATCCTTTGCCTGAAAAAATTCAATTCTCTTTTCTCTCTTTACAGCTTTTTATTTTCGTGTTATACTTAAAAAAGACAATGAAAAAAATGGAGGGACACATGGTTAATTGGAACGATATTTTCAAAGCTTTTAGAAGAACACCCACAGTCGGAACCCCCGGAATGCATTTAAGCATACCGGAGGCG
>JAZNVO010000048.1:0-2599 GCA_045592885.1 Alphaproteobacteria bacterium | reverse complement strand
TCTTCTGAAACAAAGAACTTTTCTTTCAATATTTTTTCGGCACTGGCAACGTCTTTTTGCGGAGCGATATAACTTGATTCGAAAAGTTTTTCAATGTTAGCTTTTAAATAATCATATGTTTTAGTCTTACCTTCCGTTTTTTTGTTTGAAGGACCGTTGGCACAACCGGCATTACCTGTTCTTGTGTCAGCGGCAAGTAATTCTTGTTTCACCACTTCTAATCCCGTACTTCCCACCCCTTGTGCGGCAATTGCGTTCCCGATGATTGACGGTATGTTCGGAATATCAATGGTCGGGCAACTAAAAGCCGGTGATCCGCCTAATAACACTGTTGAGAGAATTAAAGCAGAAAAAATATTTTGTTTAAGTGTTCTTTTCATTTGTTTCTCCTTTAATCTTCAACAATTTGTTTTTTTCTGTCTTGCATTAAAAGGGTGCTGTTGATTTCCAAAATGGATGCTTCAACAACAAGCAATTCATTCAAAATGATACCGATTTTTGTATCCAACCAGGAAAGACCGTTTTCAAGAGATTGAACATCTCTTCTTGATTTGATATTTGATGACATATTTAGAACTTCTTTTTCCTGTTGGGGCATCAATGCTAAAATCTTTTCGGCAACGGCCAAACCGTGGTGAAGAGATAAATATCGTTTGTGTTGAATAAATTCTTGTGTATTAACTGTTTTGGCATCTTCCATCGGATCAATCGTAATGACAGAATCGCCTCCTAAATCAATTTGATCTTTTTGATTTAAGGAGTTTTGAGCTCCATAATCCACCAAGTATGTGTTTTTGACGATTTTATGTAATTTAAGGACATCAAGTTTTTTTTGTTTTAATTCGGTCAAAAAAGGTTGAGTAAAGGTTTGATCTGTATATAAGGCCACATCTTCACCCGTTAAAATCGGTGAATTATCCGATGTGATAACCTCTTTCCTGATGGCACCCGGTTGCCCGTAGTTGCTAATTTCACCTTTTTGAAGAGCTGAAATGGCCCCTGAAACAGTAGCAGATACTTGTTGAATGACCGATTGAGCCATCACATAAGGAGTCAAAAGCAAACTGGTTGTAATACCGGCTTGAACAGGTGAGGCTAACAAAGAGGTGAGAAGAATGATCGAAAGAGATGACTTAAATTTCAACATTTTTTTCTCCTTGTTTAATCAAGTGCGGATCCGATAAGCCCACCGGCAGCGGCACTAAATGCAGAAGTTAATACGTCTGCAAGTATGTTATTTGTGTTGCTGATATATTCAGCTGAACTGATGGCTGATAACATATTGTTTGTGGCTGTTGTTAAAATAAGGGCATTATAAATTTGAGCCGTACTCATTTTAATACTGGTGTTGTTGGAAACAGTGGAGCCGTAATTTCTTGTGGTGTTTGTTTGATTGGTTGCTTTTTGGTCAATAGATGTTTTTGCCGTTAAATTTCTGGCTGCCTGTGTTTTATGGATGGCTGCTAAAGCATAGCCGAATGTGGCTGTTTCAACCAAAGCACGTTCGCGTTTTTTTTGCGATTTTGAAGATTCTGTTAATCCTGCGGCTTCTTTGTTGGAAGTGCCTTCCGCATCTTGAGGAGGTAAAAGAGTTTCTTTGAAAAAATTGCTTCCTTCTTCACCCTCGGGCAGACCGTCTTTATTGCCCCCTTCTTCACTGGAAAGAGCGTTATTGACACTTTCTGGTGTTGTTTGAAGACCAAAAAGTTCCATTGTCTCGTTTGCAAAATCTTCAAAGCTACCGAGCACTCTGTTTTTAAGAGAAGTTTCTGTTACTGATTCTTGTTTTTTTTGTTTGACTTCTTTATCCGAATTTGATTGTACCTCTTGACCGGCATCGTAAGGTCCTGCATCGGTTGCAGAGGCGCAAAGCCCTATGCGTGGAAGACTTGCCATCAACATAAAGGTAAAAATAAGAGCTGTTTTTTTCATTAAAAGAGTCCTCCGCCGACATCAATGCCATTAATAGTGTTGTATATGGTTAAAGCATCCATTTCAATACGGGACATTTCCAAACCCAAAGCCGAACCTCCGATGACGTTAAATGCAATATCCGTTTCAGCGCGTTTTGTGAGTGCTTCTGAAACGGTTTTAGGATTAGATTCATTGGTTTTGGTTTCAACATCTTTAAATTTAGCAGTTGCATTGATAACAGCTGTTGCATCTGAAAAAAGAGAGCCGACACCCGCATATTGACCTTTTGTAAGGTTGGACCGAATGTCTTTTGCATCAATAATGCTGGGGTTTTTTTCATTATCGATGTAATAACAAGTTTTTACACCTTCCGCGGTTTTTAAGTCACCACAGATTTCTTCAGTTTCTTTTTTTCCCATAAATCCGGAAAAAGGATTTAATTCATTCAATGCTTTCACGATCGTCGAACCCGAAAATCCGCCGGAGATAAAACCTGCTCCCGGAATGTTAGCTGCGTGTGCTTTTTTGAAAAAAAAATCCGAGAATGAAACTTTATCCAACACTTTTTCAGCTTTGTCTTTGACGTCTTCGCCGAATTTTATGCCTTTATCAATATTCTCATATGTATCCATAGTTCTTTGAATGTTGTCAAGTAACGAGGAGTTACTGAAATAACCCGGAAGTC
>JAZNVO010000047.1:0-3029 GCA_045592885.1 Alphaproteobacteria bacterium | reverse complement strand
AAACAAAAAGAAAGCAAATTCGTTCCGCTTGTTGCTTCAATGCAAACCGTTCTTGAAAAAGTTGAACCTTGTCCCTTATGTGGCAATATGGATACACAAACGCCTTGTTCCATTTGTCAAGATTCAAAGAGAGACAAATCTCTTGTTTGTGTTGTTCAGGATGTGGCCGATTTATGGGCGTTAGAGCGCGCCGGTGCCTTCAAAGGGGTTTATCACATTCTTGGAGGTGTTTTATCAGCACTAGACGGTATCGGTCCCGATGAATTAAATATTGACTCACTCATTCAAAAAGTTTCATTAGGTGACGTTAAAGAAATTATTTTAGCATTACCTGCAACGATTGAGGGACAAACAACCGTTCACTATCTTTCCGACAGATTGGATAGTTTCAATATAAACGTTTCAACACTTTCAAGAGGCGTTCCCGTCGGTGGAGAGTTGGATTATTTAGATGACGGCACTTTGCAACTTGCATTTAAGGCCAGACGAAATGTATAGGTGAATCATGGAAGAAATAAAAAAAGCAATTAATGGGTTGGAACAAGCTTTGATTTCTTTAGAAACAGCTTTATTACAAAACAAAAAAGATAAAGAGCTGGCAAGTGCCAAGGTTGATGAACTTAAAAAAGTTATCCACACAACATACACACGGTTAGATACGGCTTTGACAGCCTATCATCAAGAACAAGGGAGTGAATAATGGCGGTTGTTTCATTAAAAATCGGTGGAAGATATTACAAATTCTCTTGTGCTGACGGACAAGAAAATTATATGGCTTCTTTAGCAGAACATCTTGATAACAGAGCTGAAAAATTATTAAAATCCATCGGATATATGCAAGAAGGTCAACTTTTGGCAATGCTTTGTTTGTTATTAGCCGAAGAAAAAAGCCAAATTGAAAAAAACACACAAACTGGATCTTATTTGCAAAATCAAAAACAGGTTGTTGATCTTATTCAAAACTTAACAATGAAAATTAATTCATTGACCGACACTCTAACGAATAAAAATACAGAAGAAGACTAAAAAAAATGAAAATATTATTTTGCGGTGATGTTGTCGGTAAAGCCGGCAGAAAATTGGTTTTATCTCTTTTGCCGAAATTAAAAGAAAAATTTGAACTGGATTTTATTATCGTAAACGGTGAAAACGCCGCTCACGGATTTGGTATTACCCCCAAAATTTATAATGCATTATTAGAAGCCGGTACAAATGTGATAACACTTGGAAATCATTCTTTCGATAAACCGGATATTTTTCCAATTTTGGACTCTGAAAAAAATATTATCAGACCAATGAATTACCCCGAAAACACCATTGGAAAAGGTTTCACAATTGTTCAGACAGAACAAGGCATCAAAATCGCCGTTGTTCAATTACTCGGTAATGTTTTTTTACGCACAAATGAAAATGCTTTTACCTCTATCCAAAAGTGGCTTCAAACTTATAAAAAAGGAAAAGATTATGATGTGTTGGTTGTTGATTTCCACGCCGAAGCAACAGCTGAAAAAGTTGCTCTCGGGCATTTTTTAGATGGCCATGCCTCTTTAGTTGTCGGCACCCACACACATATCCCAACCGCTGACGCTCATGTTTTATCAAGCGGAACGGCATATATTTCGGATATCGGTATGTGTGGAGATTATGATTCAGTTATCGGAATGAAAAAAGAATCCGCCTTTCCAAGATTTTTAACAGAAGCAAAACGCAGTCGTTTGGAACCGGCTGAAAAAAATTCTACATTTTGCGCTATTATTGCTGATATTGATGAAAAAACAGGATTTGCAAGAGAAATTTTTCCCGTAAGATTGGGTCAGCTACTTGAAAATACACACGAAGTATGATATAAGACGGTATCATTTTTCATTATTTATTAAAAGGAAACAATATGGCAGGACATTCACAGTTTAAAAATATTATGTATCGCAAAGGGGCTCAGGATAAAATGCGCGCCAAGGTTTTTTCAAAATTGGCTCGTGAAATTACTGTAGCCGCCAAAACAGGTGGTGGCGATCCGGCAGCAAACCCGCGTTTAAGATTAGCTATTCAAACTGCTCGTTCGGAAAATATGCCGAAAGACAATATTGAACGAGCAATTTTGAAAGGAACTCAAGGAACTGATACATCAAATTATGAAGAAGTCAGATATGAAGGTATGGGTCCGGGGAAGGTTTCTGTTATCGTTGAAGCTTTGACAGATAACAGAGCCAGAACGGCTCCGGTATTGCGTTCATTGTTTTCAAAAAGCGGTGGATCTTTGGGCGAAACAGGTTCCGTAACATTTAACTTTGAGCGGGTCGGATACATTGAATATCCGGTAGCTGTTGGCAGTCCGGATGCTATCTTTGAAGCCGCCTTAGATGCCGGTGCAGATGATGTTGTTTCAACGGATGAAACGCATGAAATTACTTGTCAAGTCGATGATTTGGGTGCTGTTCGTGAAGTTTTGGAATCAAAACTCGGCACACCAAACGTTGCAAGACGCGATTGGAAACCAATGGTTCAAAAAGAAATCAATGATTTGGAAACCGCTCAAAAATTAATGAAGTTTTTAGACGCTTTAAATGAAGATGATGACGTTCAACGCGTTATCACAAACGCTGATATCTCTGAAGAAATTATGGCTCAATTGGGGGAATAATCAATGGTCCGCATCTTGGGACTTGATCCGGGATTAAGACACACAGGCTGGGGAGTCATCGAAAAAGATGGCTCCCGTCTGCGTTTTATTGCAGCGGGGGTAATTAATCCGGATACATCCAATGCCCTTTCAAACAGATTGGGTGAACTTCATACCGATTTAAAAAAAATTATTGAAGCTTATCAACCAGACGAAGCTGCTGTTGAAGAAACATTTGTGAATAACAATCCCTCCTCAACTTTAAAATTGGGACAAGCCCGTGGCGTTGTGTTATTAACACCAGCTCTTTTCAACATTCCTGTAGCAGAATATACACCGAATCAAATCAAAAAAATGGTTGTTGAAGTCGGAGGCCAAGCGGTCTTAGGAAGACAATGGTTCCACTCAA
>JAZNVO010000046.1:0-3372 GCA_045592885.1 Alphaproteobacteria bacterium | reverse complement strand
ACATTACACTCGAATACAACGGAGCATTCAGACAAGATTACCGTTCACAAGGTGGTATTTTGAGAGCCAGATATAACTTCTGATAATCTGTTAATAAAAAAGCAAAAAGCCGTCGGATCAACTTCCGGCGGTTTTTTTATTGACAAATACTTACCTCTTATCCATATCAAATCATATTTAATATTAAATTATATTATTGATATTATCTTATTGATATTATATTATAAAATCAAACAGGAGGATCTTTTATGAAATACTCAAATACCGCTTTAAAAGAACTAAAAAAAAGATACAAAAATATTTTGATTAAATGTGCTTTAATAAATATGGCATTATTTTTAGCTGTTCCCTCAAGTGCTAATGCTAACACAACTCTTGAATCCAGAACAGTCATTAATGAAAATACAACTTATAATAATTTATCCGTTTCAAATATTCAATCAACATCATCTAATAACGGTGGAGTTTTTTATCTTGAAAACGTTCAAAATGTTACTTTAACTTTTGATGGGACAACAAATTTCTCAGGCAATTCCATTATTGATGGTGGTATGGGTGGTGTCATCGGTAACGGATGGTTAAGCACGAAAGACAGCACTGTTTGGGCTCCTTTTACCCCGGGTGGAAAAATTGTTTTTAACGGAGAAACCTCTTTTTCAGACAACGCAACAAACAATGAAAACGGCGCCGGAGCTATTTTTAACTATGGAGTCGGGACAACAGAAAATCCGGATATTCTCTTTAACGAAAAAACAACTTTTTCTCAAAACAAATCAACCTCAACCAATCCAAAAAATATCTATCCTTCCGGGGGCGGTGCAATCCACCACCGTGGTGGCGCTATTGTTTTTAAAAAAGATGCTGCTTTTACAGGAAATGAATCCGGTTCAAGAGGTGGTGCTATTTTAAGCATTGGAGATATTATTTTCAAAGGAGCCACTTCTTTCACTGATAACAAAGCCGGATCTTCCGGTGGAGCTATCGCAGCTTTGGGCGGGAATATCACTTTTAACGGACAAGCTGAATTTATAAATAACACGGCAACCACAGGGTCAGCTATTGCCAGTGATGGAGAAGCCGGCGCAATCACTTTTAATGATCACGCTACTTTTAAAAACAACACGGGAACCGCTGTTTTATGGAACAATGGAAAAACAAGAGAAATTCATTTTAATAACGGGGCAACGTTTGATTCAAACACAAACACTTTAAACGGCACCTTACAAAATGCAGGCTCTGTTTATGTAACAAATGGTGATTTCACATTAACAAACAATACCGGCTCAAATGGCGGGGCCCTTAAAAATGCCGGCACAATTTTGGTTGATACAACCGGAGAAATCAATATTTCAAACAACGAAACATCCAGCTCTGCAGGCGCTTTTGATAACGGAGGCAACGTTTCATTTTCGGCATCAAAAATCATTTTTTCAAATAACAAAGCTGTATCAAACTATGGGGGAGCTATTTTTAATACTGGAACTTTAAATATTTTAGGGAATAAAAATATTTTTTCCAACAATACAGCCGATGAAACAAACACAACAAAAAGCGGCGGCGGAGCCATTCATAACAGGTCATCTGAAAATACGGCATTGATTACAATCGGGACCTCTGATAGCATAAATACCTTTGAATCAAACAGTTCAAATGCTCATGGAGGCGCCATTTTATCTCGAGCAGTTGATGGAGAATCTGAATCATCAAAAGTTATCATAAACGGAACAACAACTTTTACTCAAAACAAAGCGCAAGCAAACGGAGGAGCCGTTTGGAACTATGTTGCCGAAAAAAATGGCACAACAGGAACAAGCACCTTTGAAACAAACGGAACAACAACCTTTGAAAACAACACTGCCGGCGGACTTGGAGGGGCTATATATAACAACTCTTTAGCAACCTTTAATGGCACAACCATTTTCAAAGGAAACACTGATTCAACCGGTGCAAACGACATTTATAATGACGGAACTGTTATTTTTAATGGTGATGTAACTTTAGATGGTGGAATTTCAGGCAACGGCACAATAACATTTAAACAAGGGTCATCTTTAACAGGGGAACTTAAAAAAACAACCATTCTTGCAAATACCGTTACATTTGAAGGAGATAACACACTTCATTTAACTGTTGCAAATGGGATGGCAAATAATGAATATGATTTCATCAGCGCCTCAACATTAAACGGAACAGAAAATGTTTTAATTTCTGAAAATGCAGTTTATCACCTTGAATTAACGGAAAATGGAAAAATTAAAGTATCTGTTAAATCAAGTGAAGAATTAGCCAAAAGTATTGATACACCTATTTCCTCACAAGAAACATCAGCCCTTTCGGCTCTTTTACAAACAAACGGGAATGGCACAACACTTGCAAATCAATTAACTGACAAAATAAGCGAAGCCTTACAATCCGGCAATACAAAAGCTGCTGTTGAGGCAATCAAAGATATCGCACCCTCTACTTCTCAGGTCATTTCCGGAATTGCAAAAGACTCTGCTTCAACGATTTCGCGCCTTTCAACAACAAGAATGGATAGTATAAAAGGAACATCGGGTGGAGATACCTTTGAAGGTGCCGGCATTTGGGCGCAAGGCCTTTATAATCACACAAAACAAGATGCAACCGCAACGGCTGCCGGTTTCAAAGCAAATTCTCATGGTCTTGCCGTTGGTCTTGATAAAGAAATTACTGATGCTCTTCTCTTAGGGGCTGGTTATGGGTATATGCATACAGATGCCGATTCTCTTGGCCAAGATATTGAAGTTGACGGACATAATTTCTTTATCTATGGCAAATACCAACCGAACAAATGGTATGTCAGCTCTGTTTTAAACTATAATTATGGCAGGTATACTCAAAAACAAGATCCGTTCGGCATTAAAATTAAAAGCAAATATGATGTCAATTCTTATGGGGCTCAAGTTTTAACCGGTTATGACTTGCCATATAATGTAACAACTGAAATTGGATTAAGATACTTATATATTGATGCCGATTCTTATTATGATGGTATTCAAAGAGTCAGATCTGATACCAGTGATGTCTTAACCGCAGTTGCCGGCTTTAAATATCAAAAAGATATGTATAAATCTCAAAATGTAACTTTAAAACCGGGTATTCGTATGGCTGTGACATATGATTTGATTTCGGATAGTAATACAGCAAACGTTTCTGTTTTAGGTGGAGGAAATTATCGCATTGACTCTAAAAGATTGCACCGCTTTGGTGTTGAATTAGATGCCGGTGTAACCGCCACCATGGGAAACATTGATTTAACACTTGAATATAATGGAGCCTTCAGAAAAGATTTCAAATCCCAAGGAGGCATCTTAAGGGCCAGATATAATTTCTAATATAAGAAACATAACA
>JAZNVO010000045.1:0-1543 GCA_045592885.1 Alphaproteobacteria bacterium | reverse complement strand
AGTCTGAACAAAAGAGCAAGCTTTTTATAAGCCTTGCTCTTTTACTTTTGGAGAAAAAAATGTATACATGGAGTCAAGCTCTTAAAGGATATTTAAAACCATCTGTTTTTATTTTCTTTTTTTTAGGACTTGCTTGCGGATTACCATATAGTTTAATTGGATATTCGCTTTCTCTTTGGTTAGCCGATGTCGGAATTTCTTTAAGTGTTATCGGTTTTTTTGCCCTTGTTTTATTGCCGTATAATTTCAAATTTTTATGGGCTCCAGTGATTGATAAAATTAAGTTTCCTATTTTTGCAAAAAAAATCGGTGCAAAGAAAACATGGCTTATTTTGTTTCAAGTGGGGTTGGTTTTCAGTGTATTGGGTCTTTCTTATTTTTCTCCGGATAAAAATTCATGGATTCATGGAATTGAAACACAAAAAGGTGAACTTTTAATTCCTGTCCAAACGTATTTATTTGCTTTATTAGTTGCTTTTTTTGCTGCCAGTCAAGACATTGTTGTTGATTCATTAAGAATTGATACGCTTGAAAAAGAAGAGATGGGTGAAGGAGCCGGTATGTATCAATTCGGATATAGGATGGGGATGCTGACGGCTGGGGCCGGTGTGGTGGCCCTTTCGGCAGTAATCGGATGGCAAATGGCCTATGCTTTGATTGGAATTTTAATATCTTTTGGTGTGGTTGCTACATTATTTGTTAAAGAATCTTCTGAAACGGAAAAATCATCAATGGATATCTCGCTTTTTTATGATATGATCATTGCTCCTTTTAAAGATTTTATGCTTCACAATAAATGGGTATTATTATTGCTGTTTATTGTTTTGTATAAACTTTGCAATGCTGTTTTAGGGCGTATGGCATTACCCTTTTATAAAGATTTGGGATTTTCAAAAGGTGAAATAGCGTTAATATCCGGAACAATCGGGCCATGGATTACTTTAACCGGAGTTGCCATTGGTGGCGTTTTTGTTATGAGATATAAGATTTTGAAACTGTTAATGGCTTTGGGGATTGTTGAAATTTTAACGTCAATTGTTTTTGCTTTATTTTCATTTTTTCCTCATTCTACATTGATGTTTTTGGTTGTCATTTTATTTGATAATATTGTTGGTGGTATGGGAGGCGCTGTTTTTGTTGCCTTTTTGTCCGGTCTTTGCTCCAAAAAATATTCAGCAACGCAATATGCTTTGCTGACAAGTTTGATGATGTTGGCGGTGAGTGTGATTTCTGTATATAGTGGTATTTGGGCCGAAGAAATGGGTTGGTTTTTATTCTTTATCTTTACTGGTATTTTGATGATTCCGGCTTTGTGTCTTTTGTCTTATTTGATTGTTCAAGAAAAAAAATAAAATGCGGTTTATCATTTTTTATTCAAATCACCCGAAGGTGATGGGATATATTTCCCGTGTGTGGCATGATTTTCAAACTCACCCCAATTTTCATGGGGAAATGACTCATAATTTATTTATAAAACATTATCATATTGACAAGAAAAATGTATCTTCTTTGGGAAATATATATTTCAATTTGAACACAAAAG
>JAZNVO010000044.1:0-5621 GCA_045592885.1 Alphaproteobacteria bacterium | reverse complement strand
AAAAATTCAATTTTTGAATATTTTTGTATTTAACACATAAAATGTGTAATGTCAACACAAAAAATCCTATGGACAAATACTATTTTTTTGTTATAATAACACTATGAAAAAAAATGGATTTATTCAATTTTCATTGTTAAGAGATAGAAGAATGGCCTTAGGATTGTCACAAAAGGCCGTTGCGGATGCAGTTGGCATCAGTCAACAACATTGGGACAGATACGAAAAAGGATATCCTCTCCCCCTTGATAAAATTTTGATTATTTCTAAAGTTTTGAACATTTCAAAATGGGATCTTCTTCCCTCGGAATTTCAACCTCAAGAGGAATCTGTCTTCAACAAAAATCTGTTAACTTCTATTATAATTTCAATTGAAAAGCTCATTATTGAAAAAAAACTTCAATTTTTACCGGAACAAAAGGCAAAATTAATTTTGCTGTTATATGAAAAATTTTCATGTACCCATTCAAATGACAATGATATTTTAGACATCCAAAATATCTTACAAGAGTTTATCACAAAAAAAACAGCCTAAATATCTTTTCCATGAATATCGATAACGAAATTAACTTCCTATTCCAACAGGCAACATATGCAAATTCAAACAAAAAACCGATTCGGTATAAATCTCTTTTTCAAAAATTAGGAACAGGGATTATTATCTTCATTGCCGGTTTTGTTTTATGTTTTTCTTTCATTTCAAATCCTTCTGTTTCTGCTTTGAACAGTTTTAATTCCGTCAAAGAAGAATATATCAACACATATGAAAAAAAAGCATATAAAAATATTGTCAAACAAATTTCAATAAAAGAAAACCGTCACCCAAACAGTATTCACGCCGAGCTAAGAAAAAAATTCAATTATAGGTCTTATCTTTATTTGACAAAAGAACAATATGAAAAAATTTATACCTATTTAAAAACAAGACTTTAAAACGTTATTTTCCTTTTTGCCACCGTTTTAAATATTGATAGAATTTTTGTCTGTCCCGTGAATGCTTTAATTTTTGATCAATAAACCCGTTATAATCCCGTCTTAAGGCAACTTTCGGAAAATCAGGAATTTCAATTTCAACCGTTTCTCCAATTTTAATATGGCGCAGCGCCGGTTCAAAACATTTTTTATTAATAAACTTATGTAATGACCGCTCAATCAAACAAAAATTTGAAACATGATTATTTCCACCACCTGACAAAGGCAAAATATGATGAACATCAAAACCATGGGGAATTTTTCCACGTTTAGCCCGTTCTAAATTAATCACATCTTTATATTGATCCAAAAAACCCTTCCGATAGAGCCATTTCACAAATTTGTGATTCATATCTCTTTTATCAAATTCTTTTCGAAGTGCTTTTGTCACTTCCGGTGGTTGTAATGTAAATTTCAAACTCATATCAGCCTGCCTTTAATGTTAAAATTTCAGATTCTTTTTGAAATAAATAAAGTAAAACCCGAAGCGCTTTTCCCCGTTCGGAATTTAAAAAAGGATCAATTGATAAAATTGTTTTTGCATCTTGAGCTGCGGTTTTTAATAAATGATGATGAACAGATAAATCCGCCATTTTAAATTGCGGAAGTCCACTTTGTTTTACCCCTAACAATTCACCAGCACCTCGCAAACGCAAATCTTCTTCTGCAATAACAAACCCATCTTCACTTTCCCGCATCACTTTTAATCGAGCGCGCCCTGTTTCGGAAAGCTGTTTTCCATATAACAACAAACAAACGGATTTTTCAGATCCCCGACCAACCCGTCCCCGCAATTGATGAAGACCGGCAAGACCAAAACGTTCCGCATGTTCAATAACCATCACACTTGCCGTCGGCACATCCACGCCGACCTCAATAACCGTTGTTGATACAAGAACTTGAAGCTCACCTGCTTTAAATCGATTCATAATGGCATCTTTTTCAAGACCTTTCATTTGCCCATGAACCATACCGACTTTTTCCCCAAAAAAAGTTTTCAATTCTTCAAATCTTTTTTCAGCCGCCATCAAATCAGATTTTTCGGATTCTTGCACCAAAGGACACACCCAATAAACTTGCACTCTTTTTTCGCTTGTTTCTATTTTTATTTTAAGTTTTTCAATCACAGAAAAAACTTTTTCAACCGAGATCACTTTTGTTTCGATCGGCTGTCTGTTCTTCGGCTTTTCATCCAACAACGAAATATCCATATCACCATATGTTGTCAAAGCCAAAGTTCTTGGAATCGGCGTTGCCGTCATCACAAGCAAATTCACCCCTTTTTGTTTTTTGGTTAATTGTAATCGCTGTTGAACCCCAAACTTATGCTGTTCGTCAATAACAACAAGCGCCAAATTTTTGTAATGCACATCTTCTGTAAAAACAGCATGAGTTCCGATTAAAATATCAATTTCACCGGCTACCAACTCTTCTAAAATCCGTTCTCTTTTTTTGCCTTTTTCGCGTCCCGTTAAAAGAGCAACCCGAACATTCATACCTGAAAGCATTTTTTCAAAAGCAGAAAAATGTTGCCCCGCCAAAATATCCGTTGGTGCCATTAAAACACCTTGAAACCCACCATCAACCGCCATTAATAAGGAGGCTAACGAAACAACCGTTTTCCCGGAACCGACATCCCCTTGAAGAAGACGAATCATTTTATCTTCTGATAACAAATCTTGCCTGATTTCTTCAACAACTCTTTTTTGTGCACCGGTTAATTCAAAAGGAAGATTTTGAATCACTTTTTGATCAAGTGATTTATTTGGAATTATTTGTATTCCTTTTTGTTTTTTATGGTGCGAACGAGCTAAAAATAAAGCCAATTGATTTGCCAACAACTCATCATAAGCCAACCGCATACGCACAGAAGACTCAAAATTCAAATCTGAACTTTTTTTCGGATGATGAACTTCCAAAAGAGATGTTTTCCAATCTTTAAAACCTTGTTTTTTCATAAAAGCTTCATCTTGCCATTCAGGCAAATCAGGAACTTTTTCAAGTGCTGTCTTAACTGCCTTTCCCATCACTTTTGTGCTCAACCCGGCCGTTAAAGGATAAATCGGTTCAAAAACGGGAATTTCTTCTTTTGTTTTTGAAATAAAATCAGGGTGAAGAATCCCCACTTTTCCCATAAAAAACTCAATCTTTCCGGAAATAAAATATTGTTCATTTTCTTTTAGTCGATCAAGCAAATATTTTTCATGATAATTAAAGAAGACCAGCTCTGCCGACTGACCGTCAAAAAGCCCTATAACCTTGTAAGGCTGCGATCTTCTGGCAGGTTTTTGATGTTTTAAAACCTGAAACAAAACAGTTGCCAATGCCCCAGCCACCAAATCTTTTTTTTTCAACACAAGGGGTCGATATAACAAACCGCTTGGCAAAGAAAATAACACATCTGATATATAAGGGCCACACGCCTTTTCAAGAAGAACGCTCAATTTCGGCCCAATACCTGAAATTGAAGAAACAGGGCAAAACAAATCATTTAAAACAGCCGGCCTCATCTTTTACCTTTTTTATTTTTTCTTTTTTGATTTGCCACCTTTTAACGGACGCTTTGGCTTAATAATGGTTCCATTTGATAACTTAACCGTTCCGTCCCGATACACAATCGAATCAAAAATATCCTGTTCTTCAAATCTTTTCAACACTTCCGGACAATTCATTAACTTTTGTTTTTTTTGTTCGGTATATGCCTTGAGCTTTGCTTGTCCGTAAAGGCGCAACGCTTCTTTTTCTGCATTCTCGCTTTTCAATGGATTGACAATAATTCTGCTTGCAATCATTTCATAATTTTTAAGTTGTTCCATATCTACTTTACAAGCCAACGCAACACCGGCCGAAATACCCAATTGTTCCGTTTCCGATACCCCTTTGAGTGTTCTGCTTGTTGCATAAAGAGGGCTTGACACAAAAAAACTTATTAAAACACAAAGAGAAATCAACTTATTTTTTTTCATTGCTTTTTATCCTTAAAAACTTTATAATCCGAATAAGAAAAATTCATCCGATATTATTCATTGTTTATCATAAAAAAAACTTTCTTTCAAGGAGAATTTCATGTTAACTGGCCCCTCATTTATTCCCAAAAATCCGAAACAAGCTCTTATTTTGTTTCACGGATATGGTGCCGATGGAGAGGACTTGTTTTCCTTAAATAATTTTTTCAAAAAAGCCTTTCCAAACATGGCGTTTTTCACCCCCAATGCGCCAGATATGATCTTTGGTGGCGGATATGAATGGTTTTCTCTTAATGATTATTTCAACCAAAATGAATTGAGTTTAGAGTATTTATCCGTTCTTTCAGAACGGGCAAAAGAAAAAATACCGCTTATCCAAGAATATATTGAACAAATTCAAGAAAAAACAAACTTGCAAAAAAAAGATATTTTTATCGGCGGATTTTCTCAAGGTGGGCTTATGGCTGCCCAAACGCTTTTTCATGAAAAATCTTCTTTTGCAGGACTCATCTTAATGTCCCCTGTTCCACCGGCACAAATTCCAACCGAAACAAAAAAAACAGATGTATTAATCTCAAGAGGAGAAGAAGATTCTGTTATTTTGCCCGAAGCAGCAAAATTAGCCGCCCCTCTTTTTAAAGATTGTGGTTTTCAAACAACACAGATCATTGATCCTTTTGCTCCACATGCTATCAGCGATATGCATTTAAAAGGGATCATCCAATTCATTCAATCACATTTATCATAAACGGAGCTTATTATGGCAAAAAAACCGGAAATAAAAAAAGTTAATCTTGTTGAAGCATATAAACGTATGTGGCCATTAGTTAAACCCTATTGGTTCAGATGCTTGCTTGCAACTCTCATCACCTTGCCGATCGGGGCTTTAGATGCCGTCATTGCTTTAGCTTTAAAACCATTCATGGATACGGTCGTTGTTTCTCAAAACGGAGAAACGCCATTCAATCTGCCTCTTTATGTCATTCCGATTTTTATTATTGTTTTCACACTTTTCCAATCAGCACTTGAGTATGCATCAGCTTATTTAAGTGCTTGGACCGGCGGAAAAATCACTCAAGAAATGAAAAAAAAGCTTTATGAAAAACTTTTGGTATTAGACACTTCTTTTCTTGACAATATTTCATCCGGTCTTATTGTAACACGATTTGACACTGATGCAAACACGGCTTGCTCCGGATTATTAAACAATGTCAAAACGTTCACAACAAGAATTTTCTCTTCATTAACACTGATTGGTGTTTTACTTTATACTTCCTGGCAACTGGCGATTATTGCCATTGTTGTATTGGGGTCAGCGCTTTATCCGGTCACAAAAATCAGAAAAAAAATCAAAAAAATCGTTGCCCAAAGCGTTGTTGTCAACGGGCAAGTTTTAACAGCCTTTAATGAAACATATGCCGGCAGCAAAACAATCAAATCATATAATTTACACACACATCAACGAGAAAAGTTTTTTGGTATTTTAATCCAAAGTTTCAAACTCTCAATCAAAAACACACAACGAACAGCTTGGCTTTCTCCGGTAATGCATATCATCATTGCCGTTGGAATGGCCGGTGCCATTTGGTATGGCAGTTACTTAATCAAAAGCAAAACGATTTCTGCCGGTGATTTTGTTGCGTTTATAACGGCTATGTTAATGCTTTATACACCCATTAAAAA
>JAZNVO010000043.1:0-2767 GCA_045592885.1 Alphaproteobacteria bacterium | reverse complement strand
TAATAAAATAAATCAAAACGGCTGCCAATACACTGTTAAAGACTTCTTTGACCGCATGTCGAAGTCCTTCTTCTTCCCAAATAATTGAGGCGCGTTCAATAATCCAAGCCAAAATAATAATCGGGAAAAAGAGTGCAGAGGAGGCGACTTCCCAATCTAATTGATAGCCGATGATTGAAAAATATTGAATAATCAAAATCACAAAAATCACAACGGCGGAAATACGTGGGACAAGCAATAAATTAAGTTTTGAGAGAAAATATCTGATGATTAATCCAATACCGACGATAAGCGAAAAACAAAACAGTCCGGACAGAAGACCTGTTTCAACAAAGGCCATTGAAATTAACATTGGAGTGAATGTTCCCATTGTTTTGATTCCAATAACATTTCTTAAAATAACAACAAGCAAAATTGCTAAAGGAAATACCATTAACCATTTAAGAGCATTTTGTTGTTCAATGGGTAAGTTGTAAATCGAATAGTTGAAGAACGGTTCTTTTTCGGCGTTTTTGGCTCGATATTTTGCCATGCTGAAAGAAGAATTTAATGATTTTAAAACAGAATATTTAATAACCGAATCTTTTCCACCGATCACGTCATATAAAGAAGTATTTCCCTTTTGAAAGGCGATAAAATTGTTTGGGACCCCTTTTATCCCTGTTTGAATATCATATATCCACCAACCTTTTTTGTCAAAATCGTAAATTTCGAGCATGACATCAGCCGTTAATGATTTTTTCCCTTCTTCAAGTATGATGCCCCGAATCAATCGAGCCGGAATATTTTCAAGTGCAAATAAATCTACTGTTTTTTGTGCTTTTTCTTTTAATGTTATTTGAGGGGGGATATAGGAATAAACCAGTTCATTGGGTTCTTCTTGATTTAAAAAGGAAAGAATTTGCTCTGTTTTGTTGCCTTCTTCTTTTATGGCAGAAGACAAAATTTCCTTACCAATCAATAGCGTTTCATCATCCATTAAGGGTGCTTCAACAAGTGGTGTGTTTTCATCCGGAGTGAAAGATGATTTTTGAGTAACGTCATAAACTAATAAACGATAGTAAATATCTTGTTTCTTTTCCTTTGAAGTTCCAGTAACAACGATGCTTTCATTATTTTGAATCGATTGATAATCTTTTGCAATGATGCTTTCATCTAATATTTTAAAGTGGGTTTCATGATTTGGGCGTGCAAAAGTTATTTTTGATTCTTTTTCCGTTGGATGAAATGTCAAATGTGCTTCAACTTTCCAAACGGGTGTCTTTTTTTGAGGAATAAGACTAAAATCCAGATAGTTGATTTTATAAAAAATGCCACATCCGGCAAAAAGGAGAGCTAAAAGCAATCCTAAAATTAAAAAGAGACGGACAAAAACCATTTTTTTAAACATAAATCACCTGTTAATGTAATGTTTTTATAAGAGCTGTATCGACAATGGCTCTTCCTTTTAATATATTGCGGCCGATGAGTGCCTGATATTCAAATTTTTCTCTGTCGGCCAATGAAAATTGTGCGGTTATACGTTCTGATCCGATTTTAATTGTCATCAAAACAACGATTCTTTCTTCTGATTCTTCCTGTCGTTTGATTTTAACTTGTTTATAAACTCGTTTTTCAAAACGGTGTTTTTCACCGGTTCGCTTATTTAGAAAGTCAAAAGCAACCCATTTGGCTCCTTCTCGTTCAAAAAGTTCAATATTTTTTGCATCGATGGATGAATTTTCCGCCCCGGTGTCTATGCGAGCTAAAACAGGTTTGTTTAATGGAGAAAAATAAACAGGTTCAACTGCGCCGATAATTCCGAGCTTGTGCGTTTTTTTTACCTGTTCTTTAAGAGATATGGCCGGCACAACGACTGTTTTTATTTTTTCAATCACTTTCGGTTCCGGAATTTCTTCTTTTTTTTGCATTAAAGAACAACCGGTTAAAAACATCAGGCAAAATAAAAGAATGTTTTTTTTCATAAGGACCTCTGTTATTTTTTTTATTACATTTTAATGAAATTGAGCAAAAAGTAAAGTAAAAAAACAATTCTTATCTTGCTATTTTTTGTTAAATAAAATATATCATTTTAATAAGGAGAAAAAAATGGCAAAAACAACAAAGGAACTAGGACACATTGTAAAAGCTTGTGTTTATTCCTATAGCGGAATGAGAGCAGCGTTTAAAAGTGAGGTGGCATTCAGACAGGATTTGATGATTTGTGCCTGTTTGTTTCTTGTTGCACTTTTTTTGCCGGTTTCTTTGACACATAAACTATTAATGATTATGTCTTTGTTTATCATTTTGATAACGGAACTTGCCAATACAGCGATTGAAACAACGATTGATCGAATTTCTGCCGATATCCATCCTTTATCAAAAAAGGCAAAAGACATCGGCAGTTCTTTGGTTTTTCTTTCTTTTGTATTAATGATTATTATTTATTCTTCCACTTTGCTCAGCCTTATTTTCTAAAAGGGTGATGTTTCCCTTTATGAGGAGGATCTTTTCTTTTTGCGTGTGAGTATTTATGGTGTTTTTTGTGATGATTATGAGCTGAAACTCCTAAAATAACCCCACCAACCAGTGCGGTTAATCCTAAAGCAGTCATTGCCGGATTGTAAGAGGATGTGTAATTATTTTTTTCAACAATTACAGTTTCTTTCGGATGGATATTGTTGATAACAACATTTGGTTGTGTTTCTTCAATATAAACGGTTTTATAATATCCGGCGTTTGCCGGTAAACATGAAAGGGTTACAAAAGAGGCAATTAAACAATAAAT
>JAZNVO010000042.1:0-2787 GCA_045592885.1 Alphaproteobacteria bacterium | reverse complement strand
AAAAAGGGGATAAATATTTTATGAAAACATTTCAATATAACGAGTTGCAACGCTCCTCAAATTTAACACCTCTCATGATTGCAACGGTTTTAAATGAACCCATCTTGGTTGATGAGTTATTATCTTTGGGGGCTGATGTTAATGAGTTAAATTCTCATGATGAAACGGCGCTTCATTTAGCGTTTCAAGAGGGATATACGGATATTTTGGAAAAATTAATCCTTTGGGGTGGAAATTTAAAATCCGTTTCATTTACCGGTTTTGTTGTTTATCGAGAGTTGCATAATATTTTAAGTATCCCTGACGAAGAATTAACACCAACGCAAGAAAAGATGAAACCTTTGGCTTTAAAATATGCTTTTGAGCCTTTATCAGTTGAAGAAGAGGAATTAATTCAAAAGATAAATCAAGCCAACGCATTAAGAATAATTGAAGGATTTTCCCCAAAGGAAATGAAAAAAAATCCCAAAGCGACGGACATAGCCAATTTTTTTATGTTTGTTGATAAAAAACATTTAATTCAGAGTGTGCATGAATATGTGGGACATGAAAAATTTCTTCAAACAACTAACTTAAATAAACTTCTTTCGGCTTATCCCACTTCGTTATATCCAACACCTTTTGTTGAAACGGGTGAGGAAGATTTGCTTTCAAACAAAATATTAAAAAAGATAAATGTTTTTTTACCCCCGCACAGATATTTATCCTCATCCTGGTTTCAATATCAACAGGTCAAATTTTCAATGTCAGAGGAAGAAAATGATTTCATTCAATTGGCAAACAGGTATATTCAATCTCATGAAGCTCAGTATAATTATGTAAAACGCTATCCGACTTTTGAAAATATTCGCAAAACAGGTTTGGCAAATTGTGGGGAATTGGCGGATGCTTGTCTTCAAGATAAAAGAAGTGAAAATTCTCATATCCAAGAATTAAAAAACACCTCTTTCTTAAGAGCAAATATAAAGGTTAAACTTCCAAACGAAAAAGGTGAATTAAAAGAGGTTCAACATGTGTTTTTAATTTGTGAACCAACACCTCGACAGTCCATGAATGAGATGATTTCTAATTTAATGACGGATAAAAGCCAAAGTATTGATATTTGGAAAAGAAGGGCAGGGTATACAAAAAATTTGATTATTCATCATCTATTGCAAGCAGGTATTTCTTACGCCCAAATTGAGCTTACTCACCCTCAAACAGGTAAAAAAAGAAATTTAGATATCAGGTATTCAAAAGAAGAGAAAAAATTGTTCATTACTCCTCTTCAAAAAGTTTCTTTACCTGTTCCGGAAAAAACGGTTTAATCCATTGAATGAGTTTTGTTATATTCACGAAGCAAGGCTTTGACTTGACTTCTTAATCCACGCTTTAAAAGAAGTTTAGCTGCTTTTTTGCATTCAGTCCAATCCGGATCTTGAGTTCGTTTTTCTTTTAGGGAAAGGACCCGTTCCGGTAGAACATTTTTTTGATTTTCTTGAATTTCCATTTGTCTGATCGTTTCTAAAGGGAATTCGGCGCCTAAAGAGGTGTGTGCTCTAACATAATCAATCTCAAAATTCTTTTCTTCTTTGTTTTTAATATAATGAATGGTAAAAAGTAATTCTTTATTTTCATTGTAAACATCTTCTGTTTTTGAAATGTTGGAGACGTGAGTTTCAATATACTGTAACATACTACCCTCTTTATTTAAAATATATATAAAATGTGACAAAATGTTATCATAAAGATATAAAAAAATCAACAAAAAAGTTGTTATTTATTTTTTGTTTTTATATAATAACGATATGATTTATCAAGAAATTCAAAAGAAATTATTCCATCATCAAGAGTTGAAGTATCAAAAATTTGTTCAAAAGTTAATACCTGATTGCTCAAATATAATTGGCGTTCGTATGGGTATTTTGAAAAAAATGGCTAAACAACTTGTGAAAGAAAATCAAGGAAGACTTTATTTAACGTATCAACCTCAATTTCATGAAGAATGTCTTTTGCAAGCTCTTATTTTAGGGATGTTGGTTAAATCGCCGGATGATTTTAATTTAATTTCAGATTTTATTCCAAAAATTAATAATTGGGCTGTTTGTGACACATTATGCACTTATTTAAAAGAGGTGAAATTATATCCGGATCAAGTATTTGAATTTGTTCAACCTTATTTAAATTCCAAAAAAGAATTTGAAATGCGATTTGCTTTAGTCCTTCTTCTTTTTCATTTTATAAAAGAAGCATATTTAGCCCGACTTTATAAGATAATGGATAATTTTTCTCATTCGGGTTATTATGCCTCTATGGGCATGGCTTGGTTATTCTCAATGTGTTTTATCAAATATCCGGATCAAACGCTTATTTATTTAAACAACTCAACTTTGGAGGAGAAAACTTTTAATCGAGGTATTCAAAAAATAATTGAATCTGCTCAAATTTCGAAAACGGAACATCATTTTTTAAAATCTTTAAAGAAAAAAGATCAATCTTCTTTAAATTGATTCAAAAGAACAAGAAAATAGTAAACAGATTTATTTAACAGATATTTGAAATAAGTTTTATAGGGCCACGATTGGTCTTTTAAAAGTGCCTTTGAATAATCAAAATATTTATACCATTCATAATAAGAAAAATTATCCTCTGTCCATGGCTTTTTCTTTCCACTATAATGATAAATGACCTTATGATACGGCGTAAAGACTCTTTGTTGTGCATTATATTTTGTTGGGAATATTTTAATATTATCTTTCAGAACGTAGTTAATGGCATCTTGATCAAAGTGTGTGAATTTGTCTTTAT
>JAZNVO010000041.1:0-1548 GCA_045592885.1 Alphaproteobacteria bacterium | reverse complement strand
AAAAAAATCACCCGAAGCTTTTCATGAAGCCATCAAAAACGCTAAAAGCCTTTTTTATGCTTTTTGGAATATGATGCTTGAAAATCGCTCCGTCGACACACCGGAAAGAAAAGCAAAACTGGAACAAGAAGCAACGGAATTGATTGAAAAAATCAAAGATGAACGCATTCGTTCCTATTATCAAAAAGCCATCAAAAAAGAACTTTGGAACCTTGAAAAAGAAAAGAAAAAAAAGCCGTTGTCTTTTAATGATGCACAAAGCATTTTAAAACCTCAAAAAAACAGCATTGAAGGAAGAATGCTTCTGTCTTATTTGATTTGCTACCCTTCAATTGCTCAAAATTTCATTGAAGAAATTGCCTCAATCAATCTTCATGAACCTATGCTCCAAAACATCAAAGAAAAACTTCTTGAAAAACTTTTTGAAAACCCGGATATCACTCAACAAGAACTTGAAACAACCTTGTTTGAAGATTTTGATAATTTAAAACTTCCCGAAATGGAAATGCTCAAAAAAGCCGATAAGTTAGTTGAAGACATCAATAATGACATTCGCCATTGGCTTCATATTTATCAAATCCGATCTTTAGAAGAAGAGTGCAAAAACAAAGTGGAAGAATATAATAAAACGGGAGATGTTACTTTATGGCAAGAAATTCAACAAATTAAACAGGAACTCCTCTCTTTTATGACGGTTGACTAACTCGTTATTTTCCTTATAAAATTTTGAAAAACATAAAAACGTAAATTATCAAATAAAAATGATTGACATTCATAAAAAAAAATCGTATATTAGCCCCAAATTATTTTCAAAACTTCAATTCCAGGGTGCTGCCTTATGACATCTCTTTCCGATAATCAAACATTATCCAAAAGCCGTTCGAGTGCAACTTCAGACTCAAAAATCTCAATGAAAAAATTAATTGAAAAAGGTAAAGAACGCGGGTTCATTTCAATGAATGAACTCAAAAAATATTTACCCAGTGATGCACATACAGAAGAATCTTTGGAACTTGTTGTTTCTTCTTTTTCCGATTTGGGTATCAATATTGTTGACGGAACAGACGACATCACGGATTTAACCGAAAGTTTAAGTGATAAAAAGTCTTTAATTATTACACCAAATGAAGAAGAAACTCCGGTTGAAACAGATACAGGTAATCGCGTTAATGACCCCGTTCGTCTTTATTTGAGAGAAATGGGTGCCGTTGAATTGCTCTCAAGAGAAGGTGAAATTGCTATTGCAAAACGCATTGCCGCCGGTTTTGATGTTATGATGAGCGGTTTGGCCGAAAGCTCTTTGACAATGAGTGCGTTAACGGAATGGAATCAAAAATTAAATCAAGGAACGATGTTCCTTCGCGAAATCATTGATTTAGAATCCGCCATTGAAGCCTTCAAAGAAAATTCCGGTCGCGATGATTTGGATATTCAACTGGCCAAAATTGAAAAAGCTGAAGTTCTTCTTGCTCAACCGGAACCGGTAAAAAAAGCTGAAGAACCGGAAACAAAAACGACCAAAAAAGCCTCTATGGAAAAAGAAATTGA
>JAZNVO010000040.1:0-3838 GCA_045592885.1 Alphaproteobacteria bacterium | reverse complement strand
CCTCTTTTATCGGCAAATACGGTGTTCCCTATAGATCATGCTCTGAACAATAAAGTTCATAAAGCCATCGTTCTTCACAAAAATAACCGGCAAATCGGTGTTATTTCTTTGCTTACAATGGAAGCAAAAATCACAAGCGCTAAGGCAAGTGACATTGATTTAACAAATCTTTATGAAACGGTTACTCCGCTTATTCAAAAATTGAAAGAGCAGGGAGTAGATATTATTATTTTGTTAAATCATATTGGAATTGAAGAAGATATTAAATTAGCTCGATTGTTAACGAATGTGGATATTATCATAAGTGCTCATACACATACGTTGTTATCCAATAATCCGAGTGAAATCTCTTCTAAAGGAGGATATCCTTTGATTGTGCCGGATAAAGAAGATAAAAAAGTGTTGATTGTGTCATCAGGTTACGGTGGGCATCATGTTGGGCATTTAAAAGCTTTGTTTGATGAAAAAGGAGAAATTTCTTCTTTTGAGGGGGACACGATTGTAATTGATGAAAAGATTCATTCTGATGAAGAAATTTCTTCTCAAATCACTGCTATTCAAAAAGAGGTAGATGCTGTTTTAAATAAATATGTTTTTGAAGCTCGAAAAGATATTCCGTTGACAAGAAATGGACAATTCTGTTCAGAATCTTGCTATGTTGGGGAAGTTTTAGCTGAAAGTTTGTTAAAAGCAGCTAGAAAAATTGAAGAAAAAACAGATTTTGCTTTTTTAAACTCCGGTGGAATTCGCTCTGGACTGAAAAAAGGTGAAGTGACATTTAAAAATATAGCTCAAAGTTATCCGTTTGATTCAAAAGCCGTGATTGTGAAAATCAAAGGAAAAGACATTGAACCTTATTTAAATTTTGGTCTTCAAGATTATGTTTCTGATGACAGAACAAATGCTTTGATTCAAACGGCCGGTATGGGATATTTATTTTCAGGGACAACAAAAAAGGTTAAGAAGGTCTTTTTAGACACGGGAACAATTGACCCTGAAAAAGAATATTTAGTTGTGATGCCAAGCTTTTTGGCTAAAGGCGGAGATGGTTTTCCTATTCTTGAAATTCATAAAGAACTTTCAACAGATACCATCAGAAACGTGATGATTGAAGAGCTTAAATCAAACGGGGAAAATCCTTTTCAAAATAAAATCAAAAAGATGTTGGATTAACCTTTGTTTTTTCCTTTTTGTTTAAAAGCAATTAAAAATAAAGAGTTTGAAACAAGAGCGCTTGAATACCCAATCAGCATTGCTGTCCAAGGAGAATAAATATCGGCCAAATGTCCGATAAGCAAAGTGCCGAGGGCAAAAAATCCGCTGTTTAAAAGTGAGGCAAAGGCAACAATGGTTGCCCTTTCTTCATCAGAGGCCTCTTTTTGCACAAAAGCACCGGTTGCGGGGCTGTAAATGCCAAAAAAACCGGAGCCTGCTGTTTTAAAAAGAGGACTAAAAATATTTGCGGATAAAACTGAAAAAATATTCACAATGTTGTCTGCTACGGCCCCAAACAAAATGGTTTTATTTAACCCGATAAAACTTGCAATTTTTGCAGATAAAAAGCTGGTTACGGAAGAAAGCATATATCCGGCAAATCTTAACACTCCCAAAAATTCAACAGGCATAATTGTTTTAAAAAAGGCAGCATTAATGGTAAAAGACGATTCATTTAAACCGTAATGCATTGAATCGGCAACAGCAAAAGAAAAAAGCCGTTTGTTCTTTTTGAAATAAAGTAACGCTTTGAAAAAATGCTTAAAAGGATTGGAATTTACTTCTTTGTGAAACGGGGCTTCTTTTAATAAGAATGATAGCAAAAAGGCGATGAGCATTGGGAAAATTGTTAAGATAATGACCCCTCTTAATGACAAAAAATAATAAAATAAGCCGGATAAAACAGCTCCGATACCTAATGAAAAAGACGAAACGGATTTCAATTTTGAAATGGCTTTATGATATTTGTTTTGAAGTCGCATGGATGCCAAGCTTTCGTATAAAAGTGTGTCGGCATTAACGGATGAAAATCGATAAAATCCGGAACAAAAAGCTCCCAAAATCAAAATTTCATAACAAGGTGCCAAAGCATATAAAATGAAAGAGAAGAGGCGGAAAAAAGAACAAAGGACGGCTACTTTTTTTCTTCCGATTTTGTCGGACAATAATCCGAGGGGCACGCCTAAACAGGTGCTGGTCATGTGGGCAATAAAAATAATCGACATAGCTTTTGCGTATGATTCTGAAAGGGAAACAAAAAACAACAGCTCAATCGGAAGAGATAAATTCATGCGGATAAAAAATGAAAACAGATATAAAACAAAAACGTTTTTCCGCATTTTATTTTTACTTTTTAATCCGGAAATAAAGTTTTTGTGAATAAATGATTTGATTTTAAAAAAAGCTTTATACATCTAATTTCCCGAAAATTGCAATTTTGGAGCCGGTTAGTTTTGCCCATAATCTGTCCCCAAAAGAATAATGCCACCATTCGGAAGGATAATTGATAAATCCGGATTTTTCAAGGGATTCTCTTAAAAGAAGCCGATTTTTTTTAGCTTCATCTGATACAGGTGCATTAAAATCAGATTTTTCATTAAACTCCCTTATTTTTGATCCCATGAAAAAATCATTTCCCTTTTCATCACAAAGGGTGATGTCTATGGCGCCGGCTGATTGATGACCGCTTCCCTGACGATAAGGATTAGCGCAATAAGTATCACAAATTGCGAGGAATTCTTCGCTTGTTTCTGCTAGGTCCGGATGATGTTTTTTTTGTTCCTTTACCACTTCGTCCCACAGTTTTTTTTGTGCTTCTAACGGACGATATGCTTCATAAACTTTGAAATAAACACCGATTGGCAAAAATTTTTTTGATTCAATCAACATTTGATAGACATATTTTCTGATTCGTTTTTCTTTTGTGAATGTTTCATCAAAAAAGATGCCGTCCTTTTCATCGATGATTACAAGTTGAACCTCTTTTTCAATTTCAGTGATGAATAACGGTTCGGGTAAATTTTTGTCGCTAAACATAAGATCCTCTTTCTTTTTCTGGTTTAAAAGTTAAACACTTTTTTTTCAAAATAAAAACAGGTTTCCCCCGTATTAAAAAATCATCTTTTAAAAGCTTTAAAAGAAGGCGTGGTTCGCCTTGATATTCTGTTTTTTCTTTTATTCCCGTTATGTGGGCATTGAAGCGTTGCATCATTCGTAAAGAATGAACATTGTGCGGATGAACAGTCACATCCATTTCTGTTTGCTGAGAAAAATATTGTGTTAAAATGTGCTCAACAGCTTTGCTCATTAAACCCTTTCGGCCATGAACCGGATCAATAAAATATCCCAGATCGCCGAATATTGTTTTTCCTGTTTCGTCTTGAAAGGGTAATATATCAACGGTGATATTCCCAATCAGTTTGTTATTGGGCAGACAAAGTGCCAAGCGATGAGTGGAGCGGGGTTGTTGTTCTTTTTCAAAAATGGCACGCTCTAAAAATATTTTTGTTTTTTGTTTTAATATTTCAGAATAATTTTTTTCTCTTACATCAATGTTAAAGGCATAAAACGGTTGAAATTCTTTATTGATTGCCGCTTGTTTATTAATGTTATCGGCAATCAAAAACAAAGATTCAAAATCCGAAAGAGAAAATTCTCTGATTAAAAAATCTTTTTGTATTGTTAAAAACATTTAATCCGTCATTTGTTAGTTAAAAAAACAAAATAACAAAACATTTTTTTTAAGTCAATTTTTTATCTTATTAATGACCTTTTTCATTAAGGTTGAAAAAGGATATTTTTCAAAATCATTCGGGTGGACAAAAATGCCTTTTTCATTTGGGAG
>JAZNVO010000039.1:0-2372 GCA_045592885.1 Alphaproteobacteria bacterium | reverse complement strand
TCTGCTAATTGAATGTCAATCATATCGTTGATATCAACGGTATATTTTGAATCGACTTCAAAGCCGTAAGGAATATCGTTTAAACTCGTGTCTAATGATAAAAGTTCGGTTTTGCTTAAATAAAGCATTCCGTTGACATAAACGGCTTTGGGCATATCTTGACGGCGAACGGTTGATTGTTGCGTCAAAATATTGGTAAGACTTTCCTCTTTTTGCCAGCGAACTAAAATCGGATTATATTTCACTTGATGAACTGAAAGCATTTGCCCTAAATCCTTATCAATACATTCTTTGATAATCCCGTCGATATGAAAGGATTGTCTTAATGGAGAGGTCGGTTGTAAAAGTAAAATGTAGTCAAAGTGCTTTCCTTGTTTTTTTAATTCTTCAATTGCATGGATAATGCAATCGATTGATTTAGAGGTGTCAAGAGCTAATTCAGGCGGTCTGTCAATCACATTGATCCCTTCGTTTAAACAGTTTTCTTTTATGTTTGCACCGTCTGTTGTGCAATAGATGGCATCAAGATATTTTGATTGTTTAGCAGCATCGATGGTATAATTGATAAGCGGTTTTCCATTCACCGGATAAAGATTTTTATCTTTAATTCCTTTTGATCCGGCACGTGCCGTAATGATTGCACAGATCGTTTTATTTTGATACATGATAATATCCCTTTAGGTTAAACACATTTTTTGACTTTTTTTAATAAATAAATTGAAAGAATACACAGAATAATTGTTGAAAGATAAAATAAATTCCATGTAAATAAAGTATTATTTGTTATTTCAAAAAACTGGGCTATTTTTTCAAAAGCAATAAGGGCATAACCGGCCATAACAGAACCGAGGGCTCCTGCAAATGATTTAAACACCGAGTTGACGGATAAATAAACGGATGACATATTTTTTGGCATATAAAGAAGGCTTGTGTTGTTGATGCCAAGTGCCAAAGCAGCCGTTGAAACGCCAAGAAGGATATTCACCAAAACCAAAACAGCGTTTAGCATAATGCCTGTAAGGGGAAAAATATTCAATCCCATAAAAATAAGAGCGCATAAAACAAAAATCGGAATCGAGGCAATCAAGATTTTTTCCGGTCCCTTTCTGTCGCTCATTTTTCCCCATTTTTTAACAACAAAAGTATAGACAAGCCATTGCAATAATGTTAAGGCAATAATGGTTGACATGGGGACATTTAAATTTTTGAGCATAAAAACGGTTAAAAACGGCGTTAAAAAGTTTGTTGCGAAATTTAAAACGCTTAGTGCTGTAAGAAGTTTTGAAAATGGTTTGTTTTGAAATGTGTGAGTCACTTTTTTAACAAACGACATATCCTCTTTTGTCGGGATTTTTTTATCTTCAACATAAAAGAAAGTGCAGGCTCCGTAAATCGAGATCAAAAAAGCCAAAAAGATTAAAAAAGCATAAGAATAAAGTTCACCGTTTTGATAAGGAGCGGCAATTTTAAGAAGGATAAAAGCAAAAATAAAACAAATGATTTTTGCAATCATCATCCATTTAAATCGGTGTGAGAAAAATCTTCCCATCATACGGGCGGGGATTAATTCTTTCATCCAGGGCATCCAAACGCCACCACAAACAGACCCGATAAGATAAGAAAAAAGAAGAGAAATAATTAAAACGGGAACAGCCCAAGAAGCTCCTTGAAAAAAGCAAAGGGCTGCTGCAATAAGATAAAAAGGGCGCGCCAAAAAAGAAGACCAAAGAGCAATTTTTTTTGCCGAGATTCCTTTTTCAATTAAATAAGAGGAAAGCAAGTGAATCATATTTCCGATAAAGGGAACAGCTCCTAAAATCCCAATGGCAACAGGTCCGGCGCCTAAAAGAAGTGCATAAGCCGTAAGCGTTGAGCCGACAGCCAAAGAATCCATGGCAGAGGTTGCAACACCACCTCTGAAAACATAATCCATGGATTGGTGGAGTTGTTCATTTTTTTTCATATTTTTGTATCCTTTTTTTTAAAAAGATTTTTAGCATATATCTTTTAAGGTTGCAAGCTATTATTATTAATTATTATTCCTTGATTTTTTTTGAATTTTTAGCTATTATTTTTTTCATTATAAGAAAGGAAAATGATGACTGAAACATTAAATTATGATTTTAAAATTTTGTTGAACCCGAAAGATGTCCCTTTTTTTGAAGAAGCGTTGGCAGAAACAGCTGCGGCTGTTTTAACCGTTATGATTGAAAAAGGGCCGAATAAAGGTCTTTGGGAGTTACAGGCTATTTTTGAAGGAAAACCAGATGAAAAAGAGGTGTTGCAAGCTATTCAAACTGTTTCAAATATGCTTAAAATAGAAGCGCCTGTTATTCAAATCAATCCAATGGAAAATAAAAATTGGTTATTAG
>JAZNVO010000038.1:0-4604 GCA_045592885.1 Alphaproteobacteria bacterium | reverse complement strand
TGTTCTTTTTATAAAAGAAAGTGTTTTTTTTGCTTTTAAAACCATATTTATAAAAATAAATTGACAAAACAAAAAAGATGTGATATAATTGCGTTTGCTTATTTTTTAAGGAGGATTAAATGCTTGTAGATGAAATGAAAGATTATTATAAATATTATATTGAACGATTGGGGGACAGCCAATCAAAAGAAGACATTATTCAAGAAGGATTCATTCCGGCGATTAAAGATTTGATCAGTCAAGGGGTTGATGTTAATTTAAAAGACAATAAAGGGAACACATTATTGCATTATGTTGTTTCAAATGCCGTTGTCAAAGAATTATCGGAAGAAGGCAGAAGAAACGGGGATTATACCAATGTTTTGGATGTGCCGTTGATGATTGCCTCTTATCAAAAAAAATTGAATCCGTTTATGATGGATGCAAATGGGTTTACGGCTTCTTGTTTGGCAGCTTATTATGGGAATATGAAAGATCATGCGATGTTATCTTCGCTTGAATCAGCTGTCAACCACAGAAGAACAATGTATGGTCTTTATGCATTGGGTCAAGTGATCAAAACAGGCGAATATGTCACTGACACAGGCCATGGTATGTGGTTACGTCCGCAACAAGATGAAGTTTGTGTTGCCGCTTTTGATGTTCTTTCAAAAATCAAACGTCAATCAGATGGTCGTGGTGCAAAAGCTGAATAATCTTAAAAAAAGTGTTTTTTGTTCGTTGAAGTGAATTTTTTTTAGATAAAAAAATCTTTAAAAACAAGATGTAAAATGAATGTTTTGGTGGAGAAAAAATGAATAAATTACTGTTAGAAGCAATTCAAAATGATGATTTTGAAAAGGTTAAAGAGCATTTGAAATATGGGGCTCGGATCAATGCAACAGCGCGTTTTGATGGTGAAAAAGAAACGCCTTTAAGTTTGGCTTGCTCATTGGGGAAAAAAGAAATGGCTTCCTTTTTGATTGAACAAGGGGCAAGTGTTGATACAAAAACAGAAAGCGGGTATTGGTCATTGATGGCGGCTGCTTCTAAAGGACACAAAGAAATTGTGGAGCTGTTGTTGGAAAAAGGTGCCACTTTGAATACTTTAACTACGGAAGGCGATTTTATTATGGGTCTTTGTATTCATAAAGGATATCCCCAAATTGCAAAGTTGTTGGAAGAAGCATCAAAAAAAGCTTTTGGGACAGAAAAAATCGGCACGCATCAAAGTGGTAAAATGGTTTTTCAATCAGCGAGCATGTCGAATAACCAAAATGTGAAATAAAAGAAAATTTTTAAATTTATGAAAAATTGATTTTCCTTTTAAAGGAAATGAAGTTTAACCAAAACGAAAAACGGGTGGAGAAAAATTCTCCATCCGTTTTTTTTAATAAAGAGAAGCGAAAAATAATCTTTTTTTTATAGCGAAGAGATGAGAATGTTGATTGTTCTTTTTTAATGAAATAATCGTGTCATTTATCGGTAAATGAAAAAGATTTTGATTAAAAAGGCTTTAAAAAAAATAAAAAACGCTTGATTTTCTTTCAAAACAAGGGTTATTTAAAAGAAATGTTGTAAATTTTGAAAAAATGTGCTAAAAAAAATTTTTATTGTTAAATTTAACCGAAAGAGGGAATTATGGAGTCAAAAGAACATCAAAAACATCTTGATAAGTTGTTGATTTATAATGTGAAATACAATAAGTTGAATGATGTTTCGGACCTTATTTATTTGGGAGCAAATGTGGATGCAAAAGATGAAGAGGGTGTTCCGGTGTTGGCCTTGGCTGCCGAAAACGGTCAATTTAAAATGGTGGAGCTGTTGGTGAAAGAAGGAGCTGACATTTTGAAAAAAGATAAGGATGGAATTTCTGTTTTTGATCGCTTGACACGAAAGATTATTCAAAAATGTATTTCACCGGAAAAAGGGGATGCGCTTTTATATATGACGGCGGTTTATCTTAAAAATGTTTTTGACGGACAAAACAGATATAACGGCAAGCGCAACCAAGTTGTTCAGTCGGATTTTGTGATGAGTATTGTGAAGTCCAGAATGGATCGATATATGGCGTTAAGAGTAGGGGACAAAGAACATTGCTGACAAAATTTTCATTAAAGAAAAAATAAAAGAGCTGAATCAAAAACAAAAAAGGAAGAAAAAATTTAAGTATCGAATAAGGTGATGTTTTTTGAGTGTTAAAAAAAATAATAAAAGGTGTTTTTTTTGTTTGTGAATTTATGAAAGGTTTTTTATGAAAAAACAATTAAATCAGGCGTTGTTTGCTTCTCTTTTGATCGGGTGTCCTTTTTTGGTGAGTCAAGCCCTTCATAAAGGAGCGCGCGTAAATGCATTGGATGAGGAGGGCAATACACCGCTTTTAAAATCTTTTTTAAATAATAAGTTTGGCGTTGTTGAAATTTTGCTTCGCCATGGTGCAGATCCGAGAATTGTGAACAACAAAGGTGTTTCTTGTTTAATCGTGCTTAAAAAAAAGAAGAATTCGGCGACTCTTTCTTTTGAAAAAGATTTTTATAATCAAATGATTGCAAAAATTAAACCGCTTTTAATGGAGGGGCCTAAAAAAGCCTGTTCGATGTTTGAATCAGATGTTCAAGAAGAAGGAAAAAACGCCTTTCAAAAAGGAAATTCAGATGAGATTTTTAAAAGAAAAGTTTGTTCATCTGAAACAAAAAAGGTTGGGGGTTGTTCCCATCAAAACGAAGGATAATATATCATTAAAGGATAAAAAAAATAATGAGTGACAGTGAGATAAATAATTTAAATAATCAACTCAAAAAAGCATTAGATAAAAAAGAAACGTATATGATTATCCCTTTTCTTGAAAAAGGGGCCAGTGCCGAGATTTCAAATGAAGAGGGAAATTGTCCCATTCATTTGGCAATCTTAAACTATGACTTAAATTTGCTTAAATATATGATTGAAAATAAAGCAAATTTAAATGTTCAAAATAGATTGACAAAGCGAACGGCATTAATGATGGCTGTTCAAGAAAAAGAAGAAAGATTCATAGAGTTGTTAATCAAAGCCGGTGCTGATTTGGATATTGTTGACGGATATAAAGAAACGGTTTTGCATGTGGCGGTTCGTCAATCAAATGAAGCTTTGGTCGGACTTTTGATGAAAAGAGGCGCCAATCTTGACATTCAAAACGATAAAGGATGGACGGCATTGATGATTGCCGTTCGCCGGAATAATAAAAAGATATTTTCCGCTTTGTTGGAGAAGGGGGCCGATATTCATTTGAAAGATAAAAACGGATGGCAGGCGATTTCTTGGGCAGCTGATTTGGGTCATACAACCTTGACAAAACTTCTTTTGGATGCCGGTGCTGATATTGATTGTGTTGATGAAAAGGGAAGAACGCCGTTGATGAGGGCGGTTAAAAATGATTATGTTGAAACGGTTTTTCTTTTGTTAATGAAAGGAGCCAAAGTTCAAATAAAAGATATTTATGGTAAAACGGCTTTGGATTATGCGGTTGAAAGAGGGTGCCAGGAAAGTCAGAAACTGTTGCAATTGGCGGGCAAAAATGAAGACCGAAAAGAAAAAGAAGCACTGCCTCAAGAAATAAAAGAGCCGGAAACGGTGTTTGTTTCACAAGATGAAAAGATTTTTATGACCGTGAAAGGGGAAGAAAAAAAGAAACTTTATCAGCTTGTTCAGATGGATAAAAAGTTTTATTTAACCCCCGTTTTTGTTCAAAATCAAAGTATTTTGAAAAAGAAATTAAAAGAGGTTTTTCTTTTTAATTTGAAACGAGAAAAAGGCGAGTAACCGTGTTATAAAAATAAATTGACAAACAAGGCTCTTCGTGGTAAAATGAGGGGCTTTTTTATTGGGTATATTGAAAATAACACGTTAAAAAAATGACAAAAAAATAAGGAAAGAGCATATATGAACAAATGGCAATGCGAGTTTTTTGAGGCGGTTGATTTAAATAATTTAGATCGAATGAAAGAGGCTTTGAGGCATCATGAAGTTAATATCAATGCTAAAGGGGATAACGCCAAAACGGCTCTTATTTTTGCAACGGAATGTGGTTTTATGTCCATTGTGGAAGAACTTATAAATGCCAAAGCAGATTTGAATTTAGAAGATTTGGACGGTAAAACAGCTCTGATTCACTCTGTTGAAAGGGGAAGTTTGGATATTACGCTTAAACTGATCGAAGCGGGGGCGGATGTGTTAAAAAAAGATAAAGAGGGGATTGATGCTTATAATTACGCCATGAGGGAAGGCGATTTGGAAATGGCGATGTTAATTCAAGAGGCGGTTAGAAAACATTTGAAAGAGAACTCAAATCAAAAAATTACAGCCCATTCAAAGGGGTCAAATATATCCTTGTTAATGTTTCAAAAAGAGCGTGATTAAAACTGTTAAAGAAAAATCTCCTCGTACAAAAATATATCTCTGGACGGGCTATTTATATGAGGAATTAAAAGAGCAAGATAACCGTCATATTCAATATATTTTGCAGAATATAAACACTTTAATTGATGGGCCCTTTATTCAAGAGGAAAGAGATATTACCTTAAAAATGAGAGGTAGCCGCAATCAAAGGATAATTGACATCCAATAAAATTTTTGTTATAATATAAATA
>JAZNVO010000037.1:0-11734 GCA_045592885.1 Alphaproteobacteria bacterium | reverse complement strand
AAAAACAAACTTAAAGGGGAAGAAATGCCAACACCAAAAAACATAAACAAAAAACTCAGTGAAGCCGATTTACTTCAGTTAATCTGTTATAATTTAGCGCAATTTTCTTATGCAAGAAAAAGATTTGCTTCGCTTAAAAATGAAACTGATTATAACGAATTTTTAAATATCCTTGTTGAAAGAATTCAACAAATAGCTTTGGGGCAAGCTAAAGAAATCAAAAAATTAACCGAACAAAAGAAAAAAGAAACTGATCAAAAAAAATTAACAGAAATTGAAGATAAACTTCAAGAATTTTCAAAATTTCCTTATAGCGCCCCTTGGGTTGCCAGCAGTGAACATATGGCAAGATGTGTTGCAAAATCTCTTTTTTTACTCGGCGATTTTGAAATTATTTTAGCCGATCAAAAGCAACAAGCGCGTCCCCTTGATTCAGTTGCAAGAACAAATCTTTTCGGATCAAATAAGGAAATTAAAGAATTTTATTCCACGCATTATCAGGAAAAATATGCTTTAGGGCCCCTTATTCATTCATTAGCCAGTGGAACTCAAGCCAACCAAGACCGTTTGGAAGCTCTTTTTTCATTGGCTAAACCCAAAATGCCTGTGCGCCATCAAATATGGATTAACGATCATTTGATGCTTCAATCAAATTTGTTAAACGATCAAAGTCTTTATGATTTTTTAAATCAAGATCCCAAAAAAATCGGCGATGTTTTTTATTTGGTTGCCTATGCTGAAGAAATTGAAAAAAAAGCCAATGGCAATTTAACCCAAGAGTTCATCAATTCACAACTCAAACAAATGCGTATAGAGCATTTGAAACGCGAAGGAGAAAAATATATGGAACAATTCGCGTTGATAACGGTTGAATTATTCGGTCAATTAATTAAAAGAAGAAAAAAGAACTCTCCGGCCACGATAAACTCCGGACTCTACGATAAATTAAATGACATTATCGGCATCACGGCACCATTTTCACATAATGATATTGCAAAAATGAAAGGATACTTAAGAATCAGGGATGACCTCGCCCATCCGACTGAATATAACTTACGCCCGATGGGAGATGACTCACATCCAGATTTATTGGCCGACTTTAAAGACGATATGGTGTCTTATATTGCCAATCTTTTAAACATCAATCCGAACGATATTTTAAATCAAATCAGTCAGATTAAAGAAGAAGAAACATTTAATGTGAATGCGTTGATAACCTTAATGGATACCAGAAAAGCATTAAGAGATATCTGTATTAAAGAAGAAAATTTACCCGGCAATACGGAAAATGTTTTTGAAGCTCTTAATTTCATTGACTCAAATGAAAATCAAATTTTAACGGATGCCGTTGATTTAAGAAATCGTTTGTGTCACAGCAAAATTGATTCTACCTTTGCCATGCAAGCTGAAGAAAAAGCCATGTCTGTTTGGCCGGTTATCAATAAAATTGCAACTCATGTTGATAAAAAATATGGTGTTACTTTAAAAAATTATTATCAAAACACAATGCCGACTCAAACCAAATCTTTAAACGATTTTCAACAAGAGTTTCCATTTTTGAACACTTCCTTTGAAACAGATCCGGATAAAAAACTTTTTATCAGATCAGTTAAAAGAGCAACAAACAGCTCAACCGTTGATAAAGAACTTTTGGAAAAACTGCATGCTTTTTCTTTGGTTACTTATCATTTCATTCAAGGAAATGACGGCAAAAAAACTTGTCCATACATTGACAGCGAATTTTCACCGTTTTATCAGGAAATTGATTACCTTGGCAAACATCCGGACTCAAACGTTCTGCCAAATTTAAAACAATTGATTAGCAAAGGTATTTTAAAAGGCTTTGAAAAAGGCTATCCGTTACCAACTCTTAAATCAGAAAATCAAAAGAATTAACATGAGTCAAAAACTTTCTTCAAAATTAAAAAATATGCTTGATATTTTGTGTGAAAATTTGGCGAAATATCAGCATTTTTACAATGAATATGAACCCATTCAAAATTTTAAAAGTTTTGATGAATTTTTAAATTTTGCCACTGAAAACACCTATCAAGAAGCAATCAGAAGAAAAGGGATTGTTTCTGCCTATTCAAAACAATTACGCATTGAAAAAAATGAAAATGTTAAAAGATTTCTTTTAAATGAAATCGACTATTTGAACAAAACTTTTGCCGGCAATATTCATCAAATTGCAGGGAACAAAAGTTTGGCGCGTCATGTGGCAAAAAAAACTTTGTGGCTCAACGAATTTGAACCTGTTTTTTTAAATCAAAAAGAAGCTTCCAGACCATTTGATTCGATTGGAAAAATCAACTTATTCGGATCGGATGAAAATATTAATGAAGTGGCTAAATGCCTTCGCTATCATTATCATACCTTAACATCCACGGGGCCTGTTTTTGAAACAACAAATATTTTGGATAAAGCCGGTCCTGAGAGCGTTCATATTTTGCTTTCTGAAACAAAACCGGATAAACCTGTTTATCATCAAATTTGGATTAATGATGAATTAATGTTAAGAGCCACTTTTAAAACAGATAAAAGTTTATCCGAATATATCCTGCCATCCTTTGACGCCAGCCGTTCATTAATCTCTTTAATCGGATACACGGAAGAAATCTTTAAAAAAATGGGAAAAAACCGTTCTCAAGAAACTTTAACTCAAGAATATTTGGCAAAAAAACTCGAATATGGCAAGACAAGAAATGCCAATTATTTAGAACAATATCTTTTAATTTCAACCGAGCTTTTATGCAAAATCATTCAAGAGTTAAAATTAAGCAAAAATTTACCGACCAACGTTCCTGTTTTTGATGATATTGAAAAAATTCTTCCCTCAAATCAAACGATAGATCAAAATGATATTTCAAATATGCAAACTTATCTTTCTTTCAGAGATCATTTTGCACATCAAACGGAATACAATTTCAAACCGTTTGCAACTTTATCCAATACAACAAATCTTTTAAAAGATTTCAAAAAAAATATGGTGAAATATCTTTCTTTGATTTTATCCATCCCTTCCGACGAACTCGATGAAAAAATCAATTCGATTCAACCACAAAACCATTATGATGTTCACTCGCTTTTATTATTAATGGATATGCGAAAAGCTTATAGGGATCTTTGTGTCACACATGCAAGGTTATCCCCCGATCAGCCGAATGTTTTTTTAAAACTCGGGTTTATCACCAAACAGGAAAACAAAGAACTCATTAAAGCTTTGAAATTAAGAAACGACATTTGCCATGAAAAATTGAATGAATCTTTAGCAAAAAAAGCACAGGATACCTTTAAAATCATTTTACCGATTATTATAAAAATTGCAAATGGAGCTCAACAAAAATTTAACGTTTCTTTAACCAATCATTATCATCCAACTGTTGTTCCAACGCCAAAACATTTTGAAGATATTCAAAAAGAATTTCCATTTTTAAATATCGATAGCAAAAACGATCCGGATAGTCATATTCTTTATGAAACCTTATCTTCAAAAACAACCGATAAGAAGTTGATTCAAAAAATGTATACATTGGCGCATTTGTTTCAAACAATGGTCATTCAAAATCATCCGATTCAAAACAATCCTTATTTTGAAGAAAAAGAATTGGAAGCGGTTTTAAAAGAATATCAATCGTATACGGACACAAATCAAAATAATTTCAGAAAACATATTTTTAAAGCATTTGCAAGCTCTTGGCTCAAAACAGGAAAACTTCCAGCCCTTAAAAATCATCATACTCACAGCTAAAACAGTTGATTTTTTTCCCAAACTAAAGGATACTTAAAAAAAACCGATAGATGGGAGGGATCAAATGAAATCTTTTCTTTTTTTCTTGTTATTAATAACAGGTATTTCAACTGCCAACGCATCACCCTGGCATTGTTGGGAAGAAGTTGATGTCACCGTTTGCAAAAACCAAAAAACAGGGCAACTCATTCGAAAAAGCGTTGATCCGGCGGGGGTCGTAACCTATCGTGATAATTACGGCAATCGCATTCAGTCATATCAAAACAGATACGGGGCTAAATCCTATCGTGATGCTTATAATCAAGAGATTGACATTTTTGCACCACCGGTTAAACCTGTTTATATCAATCAAGCCCCCCAAAAAAAGGTCAACGCAAGAAAAACTTCAACTCAATCAATCCACTCTCAAAAAAAAGTGCCGGAACATAAAAAACGCCCCACTCGTTATTATACAGGAAAAGGTGAAGAAGTCATTGTTTCAACAGATGTTTTTGGTAACACCGTTTATGAAGACCAATATGGAAATACATTCACCAAAACGGTTAATGTTTTTGGCGTTGAAGAATATACGGATCAAAATCAAAATGTTATCACCAAAGAATTTGACGTTTTTGGAAACATCACTTATAAAGATCAATTCGGAAACGAAATAAAATGTCGCAAAGGATGGAATGGGAAAGAAATCTGCGACGAATGGTAAACCTTTCTTGAAAAAAAGGATATTTTATGAGCTATATAGATGAATTGAACACTTTAAAACAAAAATTAAAAAACGGTGAAATTTCAACAGAAACATTCCGATTAGAAAAAAGATTAATTCTGGATAAAGCTGAACAAGGGAAATACACAAACGATTCTTTAGGTATTTTGAAACTTTATGTTTCAACCATAAAAAAAATCATCACATTTAAAGGGCGAGCAAACAGAAGTGAAGTATGGCTTTTTATGACCGTCAACTGGTTTATTTCTATTGTTTTAAAAAGTCTTTCTTTTACATCTCCGGCTCTTGATTTCAATAACAATATATTTTTATCTCTTCTTTTTTCCATTCTCTTATCTTTCATCGGTTTTTCATTATGGGTGAGACGATTTCATGATTTTAACAAAAGCGGATTATATTCTTTATTACCTTTGATTATTATGCTGATTTCTCTTCCGCTCATGATTATTTTTATCGGTGCCATTCCGTTCATTATTGCCTCAATTGCCTCTTTTATTTGGTTTTTATTTTATCTTTTCAAAAAAGGAACTTCCGGTGAAAACAAATACGGACCTGCTCCAAAAACAAAAAAAAGCGTTGTTGTTTTCAACTGGATTTTATCTCTTGCCCTTATTCCGATTGTTTGTTTATTTTTAATCGCCAGCCTTAAAACAAAAACAACAGATTTTCAACAAAATTTATTCTTGGAAATGCAATCAACTCTCATAGAAGAAATTTCAGATATTCAAATCAAAACAACTGCATCAGGAAAGTCATTCTATTCATTCCACCCAATCGATTGAAAAAGGACTTTCATCCACCCTTTTATCGGAGGAATAACTTGTTTTCATTCTTAAAAAAAATAAAATTATTCAAAAAAAGAAGTGTCGGCAAATATCTTTTTAAGGAAGCATTAATCAAAAAAAAAGGACTCATTCACAAATCAGAAAAAATCGAAACGTTAGCCATTGGCTCATCCCATTGCGCTTTAGGATTCAACACTTGCGTTTTTTCAAACAGTTATAATCTGGGAAATACCAATCAAGATTTATTCACAAGTTATGCTATATTTGAAAAAGTTTTACCTCATCTGCCAAATTTGAAAAATCTGATTCTTTTTTATTCCGTTTTTTCTCCTGGGCATGAACTTGAAAAAACATCTGCCCTGAAACAACAGGCAATTAACAAATACATCTTTAAAGTTCCCTATCAAAATCAAGAATTGAACAACTGGAAAAGAGCGGTTAAAAAGGGATATAAAAAATTCAAAGATACTGACATTAATTATCAAACTTTTTTCGGATATTGGCCTCTTGAAGAAGACCGAATCATTCCTTTTCAGGAAGAACGTGCTCAAAAGCATTTGCGCGAAAACAAAAGAAATTGCAAACAAAATAAATGAGTTAAAGAAATCATCAACCTTTCAAAAAAACACAACCTCTCTTTAACTGTTGTTATTCCCCCGGCCAGAAATGATTATAATCTTGTTATAAATAAAACAGATGAAGAACTTTTCTCACCATTATTCCGGCTTTTAAAAGAAAATAGAATTCCTCTACTCAATTTAAGGCAAAGTGAGCTTTTTAAAAACGAAGATTTTATTGATGGCGACCATTTAAGTCAAAAAGGTGCCGATAAATTAACTCTTTTGATCAAAAAAAGCATTCATCATGAAGCATGTTGAAAATTTTAAAAATAATGAACTTTTTTATTGTTTCAAATGATAAGAGCCATCCTCATTCAAAAAATACTCTTCACACCCCCAATTGTCCCAACACATTTTGAGATTTTTTTGATTTGTTTCCACCTGCCCGCAATCATTATTCGGTCTGCAAAAAACGTTTCCTTTTTTCAAAGTTAATGTATCCTTCCAATAAGCATGATGCAAAAACAAATAAGGATTATTTGTTTTTTGGTAAATTCCTTCCTCATTTTTTTGGTAATAGGAAGAGCCACCATCCCATTCAATCAAAATAAGACCACCTGTCATTTTTTTGAAACCCATCTTTTTTTTCGCATTATATAAAAAAGCCGTTCCGTTTGATGTAAAAATCAAGAAATCCTCTTTTTCATTTATAATTATTTTTTCATCATAAAAATATGGAAGGAGAGGAACAAAATTATCCGGATCTTCTTTTTTTGCATCACTTAAATGAATTATCTTTTGAAGGCCTTTTGTATAAAGAGAATACTCAAAAAAACCTTCAACCATTTCATCGGTCACGGAAAAAAACAACGAAGAAGTGCGACCTGCAATTTTATCCGGTTCTATCCCTGCAATAACAAAAATTTCATACGGTAATTGAGCATTTATAATTTCCATATTTTTAAAATTTTCCGTCATATATTTTGCCTTATCAAAAGCATCAAACGACGGATGCGGTTTTAAAAAAAAGTAATAATCCGGATATTTTTTCATCAACTGTATGATATATGAAATTTCCGCATGATCCAAATGATGAACATTTTTGTGATAATATCCGCTGACAAACATAAACGTTTTATGATTATTAAAAATATCCTTATATCTTTTTTCATCAAAATTCAAAAACTTATATAACATCTCTTTTTGTTTTTGAGTCAATTTATTTTTGATTTTGATAAAATCACTGTCTTCAAATTCGGCGCCTTCCATGGCTTTAAAAAAAGAAGAAAACGAAGGATCTTTCATAGCCGTTTCAACTTTATAAAAATGATATGTCACCGGAAAAAAATGATGAATCAAATATCTGCCGTTTGAAGGAAATTTCACTTTTGAATTGGAATCAAACCAATAGGCTCTCATATTTTGAATATCTTTGTCTTGATATGAAAATTCCTTATATTTCTGGCTTTGTGTGAATAGTTCCCCTACCCCATCTTCATATAAATGAATGTGTTTAACCCGTCGATAATCAATTTTTTTAAAAAACAAATCAAAAAAATAATTAATATTATTTGCATTTGTCCAGACAATAACAGGAGAGTTTGGATACCGATCCATGGTTTCTTTTAATTTATCTAACACAGGATCAACATTTACAAGACCGTATCCTTCCAAATCAATAACCGGCACCTCAACAGCATTTATTTCATTCAAATCAATTAATTCAGACCTTTTTGTAAATCGATGCCATGCAAAAATTTTCACATCCTCTTTCGGCAATTGCAACATATCAATCATACCCATAAAAGCCGGCTGTGTTGCCAATCCGTCATAAAACACATGAATTGTTTTTACCGGATAAAACGTCTCTTTAATTTGTTTTTCAAAAACAAAAAATAAACCTGTTCCCAAAAGGATACAAATTATAACAAAAAAAAGACTTACTTTTAATTTTTTCACTTAAAATTCTCCATCAATAATATTTCAAATATACATATTTTTTGTTTTTTAACAAGAAAAACCTCTCTTTTTTAAAAAAAAACTAAATAGCGCTTGCTTTTTCTTTTTGTTTTTGCAACTATTAAAAAAGGTTTTTATTATAGGGGGCGATATGCAAAAATTATTTTCTTCCGAAAAAGGATTTATTTTCACCATGGCCGGTGCCGCCATCGGACTTGGAAACATTTGGAGATTTCCATATCTTGTTGCCAATTATGGTGGCGGATTATTTTTAATTTTATATCTCATTTTATTAACCTGTTTGGGATATTTTTTGTTACTCGGCGAATTATCATTCGGGAAAACAACCAGACAAAACGTTTATGACGGCACAAAAGGAATTTCCGAGATAGAGGACCCCAAAAACGCCTCGACTTGGGCAAAAGTTGTTGCAATCCCGCCCCTTTTAACTGCCTTTATGATGAATATCGTTTATCTGATTGTTATGGGATGGGTTTTGTTTTATATTTTCCAAAATGCATTATATTTAAGTGATGCATCTTCAACACCCATCACACATAGAACATTCGGTGAATTAACCCAAAATTTTCAAAAACAGCTTTTTTGGAGCTTTTTGTGTATTCTTTCTGCTTCTTGGTTGCTCTGTAAGGGCACTTTGCGTCATATTGAAAAAATTGCCTGTATTTTTATTCCTGCCATCTTTTTCATTTTGGTCTATCTCATTTTTTGGGCATTAACTCAAAATGGCGCCGTTGATGGCATGAAAAGCGTGTTCAAACCGGATTGGGTAGCATTTGGATTTACTGAAAACGGATTCAACATCAAACAATTCATTAATGTTTTGTTTGCGGCTCTTTCTCAAGTTCTTTATTCTTTATCCATCGGAATGGGTGTTGCTTATATTTACGGCTCCAGAGTCACCAAATCAACAAACCTTGTCACGTCAACACGTTATATTGTCGTATTGGATACACTTTGTTCCGTTTTAGCAGCCATGTTTGTTTTAGGTATTTCAAATGCCTATGACATTCCAAAAGATGTCGGATTTAACTTAACATTCGTTTCTCTTCCGATTGCATTTGAACAAATGATCGGCGGATCTTTCGTAATGTTTTTGTTTTATTCTGTTATATATTTGGCAGCCTTCACCTCTCTTGTTTCTCACTATGTTCCCTTGCTCGCTTTCGGACAGGAAAAGTTGAAACTTTCCAGAGGACTTTCCTTCACAATTGTTGCCGCTGCCGATATGGTTTTAGTTGCTCTTGTTCTGATTTCATTTACCGGCACAATGGCCAAGCCAGACTCAACACAAAGCCTTTTTGATTTGACAAATCACGCAACAGATACAATGTTATTGCTTTCTGTATTCACAATGAGTTTGTTCATTGGTTGGATCGGATATAAAATTATTTATGATTCGATTAGAACCCAATTTCAAAAAGCATTACCAACAATGCAACTTGAGTATGTTAAGAGCATCTTCAGGTTTGTTGCTCCACTCATTCTCATGTTGATTATTTTGGATACATTCTTTCAATTTTAATCAATAAAAAATGCGAATCGCCCTCTTTATTCAAAATAAGGGGGGCATTTTTTATAAAAAAAACACCCGATTATAAAAAATAAAAAAAAGGTGCATAAAGTCTAATTTATCACAATTTTAAATTTATGTCAAATTTTATATAAAATTAATTGTTTTTATCATCTCAATTACAAAAATCCATTGAAAAAGTCTTTTTTTTCAGATACCATTTTAATTGGGTAAATAAAAAGCAAGGAGGAGTTTATGCCATATGAAACGGAATTAATAGATGCCGTAAAAAAAAATGACAGCAAACGTGTTGAAGAGGTCCTTAAAAAAGGCGCAAACGTTAATGCAATGGACACTTATCAATCGGTGTTTGATATCGCCGTAAAAAATAACAATCCCCAAATTGTTACTCTTCTTTTAACAAAGGGACAAAACAATGTTTATCAATCAACTCTTGAAAAAAATTTGTTTAACACATTTCAAGACGAGAAAAAAAGACAAATTGCTTTTCTGATTGCTGACAAAATGGAAGATGCCAGTGCAAGTAGTCAATATAACCCCTCTTTTGTTTGGGCCGCTCTTGAACTTGATTGGCCGGAAGTATTGGAATGCGTTTTGAAAAAAAATGCCTCTTGCAAAGCAAAAGATCACTTCGGATATGATCCGTTACATAAAGCAATCAGCCTTAACCGAATAAAATGCGCCAAAATCCTTTGCAAATATGTTGAAGATATAAATGAATTTTCCGGACAACATGATGCTGCCCAATGGGCAGCCCGTATGGGGCGAGCCGAAATTTTGGAAGCAATCATTGAGTCCGGTGCCAATATTAATTTGACAAACGGCAGTTTGATAGACGATATCAAGGTTTTTCTTTGGTTTTCAACCGCCTTTTTATATACACCTAAATTATCCAACTGGAACAAGGTTATTCATTATGCTGCCACTTCAGACGAACCGGAAGTTATCGATCTTCTTGTCAAAAAATATTCCGATCGTATTGATATCAATGAACCGGGAGATGATGACAAAACACCATTGATTCAAGCAATTGAAACCAGATCATTTGATACAGCCAGAAGATTACTTGAATATGGCGCCGACCCAAATAAAACAGACAAAATCGGCACCGCTCTTCATGCTGCAGTCCGTATAAATGAACATAGAATATTAAAAATGTTGTTTGACTATGGCGTTGATCAACGAATCAAGGGTCCTTGCGGGAAAACAGCACTTGAATATGCGAAATATCGAGAGGAAACGAATTGTGAAAATTATGATTTTCTCATTGAAGACTTAGAGGAGTATTGGCAAAAAGGCGCTTCCATTGCCAAACAAAAACCTTTTTATCGTAATCCGAATAATGGACGCGGTGCCAGAGAATAAGGAGGATAAGATGAGCATAAATGATGACCTTTTAGATGCCGTTTATGAGAAAAATTATCAAAAAGCCGTAAAGTGCATTAAAAACGGGGCGGATGTGAATTATGAGAATGGCGGAATGAGTCCTTTATGCCTTGCCATAAACAAACATGATCTTCAAATGGTGAAACTTTTGCTTGAACCTGAACAAATTCCTCCCAAAGATTTGAAAGGCTTTCTTCATGTTGCCATGGCGGTGAAAGATAAACCTATCACAAAGGAACTCCTCAAATATATGAACGATTTTTCGCCTTCCTTATTCGAGGTGCATGACTCTTATCACAAACAAGCCATTGACAATGCTTGGCCGGATATCTTGGAATTAATGATCAAAAAGGGGGCTCGGTTTAAAAAGAACGGATCGGATGATGTGAATCCCATGCACTATGCCGCAAAAAACAAAAATCCGATTTATGCAAAAATTTTGAGGAAAGTCGTTCAACCGGATTTTTATTACGGTGAAGAACTCACCCCATTAATGGTTGCAGCTGAATATGGCAATGTTGACACCATGGAAGCCTTGCTTCAAATGGGCGCAAATCCGGAAGCGGAACAAGAACCGAGAGTAACGATTAATTTCCTGATCCCTTCCCTTTTAAGAGTTGCCCTTGTTAAATCATGCATTAATCATATTGATTCGGTCGTGCATAAAGCAACTTCTTCAAGGAACACAAAAGCCATTGATATTTTGTTGAAATATAAACCGGATTTAAATTTAAACAAAATCGGAACAAAAGGGAAAACACCCTTGGTTATTGCATCAGAGAATGCAGATATAGAGATGGTTAAACACCTTTTAAAACTGGGTGTCAGCACAAGCATCAGTGCCGGAATCAAATATCCGCTTCACGCAGCGGTTGACGGCAACTCTATTGAGGTTGTTAAACTTCTTTTAGAATACGGGAGCAAACCCGTTTGCTATGATGAACATTCCAGAACTCCTCTTGAAAAAGCCGTTCATGAAAGCAGAAAATACGGCATTCAAAATCCGGAGTTGATTGATCT
>JAZNVO010000036.1:0-2329 GCA_045592885.1 Alphaproteobacteria bacterium | reverse complement strand
CAGAACGACATGGCTACGATCCGACTTAATGAGCCATGATTTGGCGGGCTTTGTCGGGGCTTTGGATAATATGGCTGATTTGATTTTGATGGATGAAAGTTTTGTAAAAGAGGGTGGGAAGGTAATTAAAGAAACAACCGTTAAATTGATTGCAAGATTGAAATTTTTCAGAGCTCTTTTGGGACTTGAAACGAAAATCGATTTTGAATTGGCATCTTCTTATTTAAAAACCCTTTCAAATCACATTCATCTTGAAGGAGATGTGAATAAAAAAATACACTTGATTTTCACGTTGTTGGCAAGCGAAATTTTGATTGATGGTGGCTCTCTTCAAGTTAGTGATGAAGGTTTTGTTTGTATGGGAAAAATTTTCATTTCCGATGAAAAAAAATTCCTTTTATTGACAAGAGAAACAAATTTGTCTGTTGAAAATGTTTTCTTGATTTATTTGAACCGCTGGATGATTGAAAATAAATTAAAAGCTGATATTTATCAGGCAGATGATGTTTTCTCGCTTCGTTTTTTGTCCGAAACTTTGTAAATAGGATTCTTTTTAAATATTTTTGCTTGATTTTTTTAAGTTTTTTTGGCATACTCTAACACCTATAACATTGGAAATCATTTTGAATAACATAAGGAAAAGGAATATGTCACAACAAAAATATTATCCTCAATTGAATTCGCGTATCAGTTTTCCGGAAATGGAAAAAGAAATAATTGCCTATTGGGAAAAGGAAAAGACCTTCCAAAAATCAATTGAGATTAGAAAAGAAGCTGAAGAATTTGTTTTTTATGATGGACCTCCATTTGCAAACGGATTGCCCCACTATGGGCATATTATGATTTCCTATGTTAAAGATACAATTGCCCGTTTTCAAACAATGAATGGCAAACGGGTTGAACGTCGTTTGGGTTGGGATTGTCACGGATTGCCAGCTGAAATGGCTGCAGAAAAAGAATTGGGTGTGTCAGGTCACAAGGCCATTGAAGAATTCGGTATTCAAAAATTTAACGATTTTTGTCGCACAAATGTGTTGAAATATTCAACAATTTGGACGGATATGTTCCGCCGAATTGGTCGTTGGGTGGATTTTGATAATGATTACAAAACAATGGATTTATCTTTTATGGAATCCATCATACATAATTTTAAGCAACTCTATGAAAAAGGATTTGTGTATGAAGACTATCGTGTGCAACCGTATTCTTGGTGTGCCCAAACGCCTGTTTCAAACTTTGAAGTGAACTTGGGATATCGCGATAAAACGGATACGGCAATTACGGTTTTGTTTAAACTTGAAAATGGGATGAATGTTCTTGTTTGGACAACAACACCTTGGACGCTTCCATCAAACTTGATGTTGGCTGTTGGTGAAGAAATTGATTATGCCATTATGCAAGAAGGCGATGAAAAATATATTTTGGCTGAGGCTTTGCTTGGCAGATATAAACAACAGTTACAACACGCAGAACAGGTTGGCACACTGAAAGGATCAGAATTGGTTGGTCTTTCCTATGAACCGATGTTCCCGTATTTCAAAAACTTAAAAGAAGATGGTTGTTTTAAAGTTTTGAAAGGTGAATTTGTTTCGGTTGAAGACGGAACCGGTATTGTTCATATTGCGCCAGGATTTGGTCAAGATGACTTTGATGTTTGTCGTGCTTTAAGATCTGATTTTCCGGTTGTTTGTCCAGTTGATGAAGCAGGTTGTTTCACTTCTGAAGTTCCGGATTACGAAGGAAAACAAGTTTTTGACACAAATGAAGACATTATGGTATGGTTAAAAGAAAACCGTCTTCTTGTGAAAAAAGAACAAATTACGCATAGCTATCCTTATTGTTGGAGAACGGATACCCCGCTTATTTATAAAGCCATGAGTGGTTGGTTTGTGAAAGTGACGGATTTTAGAGATGAAATGGTTGCTCTTAATGAACAAATCACTTGGACACCGGATCACTTGAAAAATGGTCGTTTCGGTAAATGGCTTGAAGGGGCCAGAGATTGGTCTATTTCAAGAAACCGTTTCTGGGGAACGCCGATCCCGGTTTGGAAATCCGAAAATCCGGCTTTCCCGCGCATTGATGTTTTTGGCTCAATTGAAGAAATTAAAGAAAAAACAGGTGTTGAAGTCAAAGATTTGCATCGTCCGATTATTGATGAGGTGGTTTATCCGAATCCGGATGATCCGAGTGGAAAAACAATGATGCGCCGTGTAACGGATGTGTTCGATTGTTGGTTTGAATCCGGATCCATGCCGGAAGGTCAACTTCATTATCCGTTTGAAAACAAAAAGTGGTTTGAAGAACATTTCCCAGCTGATTTCATTGT
>JAZNVO010000035.1:0-2735 GCA_045592885.1 Alphaproteobacteria bacterium | reverse complement strand
AAACTCTTTTTTGTCTTTTTCCGTTAAAGTTAAAATATCTTTTTTTCGAAAACCCAAACGATTCAAACCTGTTTCAACATTTAAAACAGGTTTAACTCCTTTTATTTTATTTCTCATCCAAAACGAAAACATATTCGGGGTCGAAATAACGGGAATTAATTTATTTTTTTGAAAAATTTCTAACGAATCGTCACCAATCCCCTGCAAAACGTAAATATTTACCTTTGGAACAAACTTGCGCACCCGAGCTCCTTCACCAGCTAATGCAACAAAAAAATCATTACACCCTGCTTTTTTCAAAACCGGCACAATCCGTTCAATCCCAAGTCCATATGCATTATTCTTTACAACAGCAGCCGCAACGGACTTTTTGGCCTCTTTTTTTAAAAATAAATAATTTTCTTCCAATGCTTTTAAATCAATTGTCAAAACCGATTGTGCATAAATCATCTGCGCTTCCTTTGTTCTTTTTTTCTTTTGTTTTCTCTTAAAACTTTTTTCATATCAACCGTTCGTCTCAAATATTGATATTTTTCCCGTTTTGGGAAATGGGTTTTAATCATTCTTTCAGGTGGAACCAAAAACCATTCGTCATTCAACGTTCTGTTTTCACTCACCTCAACATCACCTCTACGACGTTTTCTGATTTCTTTTCTGTGTTCAGCCAAAGAATCTACATTGCTAAAAGCTGTATAATCGCCCCCCAATCCCCATGTTACATCAACAAAATACCATTTTCTGTTAATTTGAATAGCATTCCAAGCATGCCCAGAATCTTCTAAATCATCCATCGTCAAATTGCTTCCCGCATATCCTTCAATGTATTCAACCGGTAACTTTGCAATTTTTGCCATTCGTTCATATAAATCGGCAAAATCACCACACACACCCACTCTTGTTTTAAAAGCATCTCCTGTGCGCATTTTTCTTTTGGTATACCTTGCACCCCGTTTTTTTTCACTGATAACATCATATTTGAACATATCATATTCCACATGATATCCAATCCAAGCAAAAAGAGCTCTGGCTTTTAGCTCATCATCATTTTTATAAGGCGCAATCAAGTATTTTACCAAATCATCCAATCGTTTTTCATATTGCTCGGGAACGTTTTTAGCCCGCATATCAACTTCGCTATATTTTGCTTCAACAAAAAGAGGAACCAAACAAAAAATCAATAATAAAATAATTTTTTTCATCATAATTGTCTCCTTTTCTTTAAGGATATAAAAAAAAAGAATCTTTCACAACAAAAAAATGCCCGACCGAATCGGGCATTTTTAAATTTGCTTAAAAAAGAAAATTAAGCAGCCTGAATATCACAAGAGATGCAAGCTTTTTCTTCAACAAACCACTTTCTTTCTTCAAATTCGGATTTTTTACCTTTATTGAAATGGCTATACGGACGGAAATAACCCATCACACGTGTCCAACATTCAACGCTTTGGCGTTCACTTTCACAAGCTTTCAAGATTTCTGCATCCGTCATTTTATCTTCCTTTCTATTTTTGTGTTTTTAAACTTTTTTCAAGGCCTTTGGACCAATCTTATAATTATTCATACAAACAGAGTTATTTGGTTGTCAATCGCTTTTTTTTATTTTTTATAATAATTTGAAAAATAACAATTTTTAGTTTTTTAAATCTACACAAAAAAAGTGTTTTTTTAGACCAAAAAAAAGACTAAAAAATGATGTTTTTTCAAAAAGTCTTGATTTTAAAAAGCGATAGTCAATTTCATCGATTCGCAACCTTCCGAATCAAAAAAAAGAATCACGATTCGTAAATATGATATTTTTGTTGCATATTTTATTATGATTGTCTAAAGTAGATATCAGCAGGAGGGTCCTGCAATAAGATTGTAAACAATCAACTTTTACAAAAGGAGTTATTTATGTTTAAAAAAGCATTTTTGTTATTAGGTGTTATGAGTCTTGCCTCACCAGCTTTGGCTGTTGAATTAACAAACCCATTCTATGTTCCGCAAGAAGGAGGTTGGACTTCAACAACATCTTATGATTATTCAACCGCAACAGTAAAAAATGATTATGCCGGTACTCGTGCAAAAGGTTATGCCCACACAGCAACACAATCACTTGAATATGGTTTATCAGATGTTTGGTCATTGGGTGTTACCGTTTCTAACACATGGTTGAAAGGCACATATTCTGATTACGTTGATTTATATTCAACAACAGATAGCGATGACAAAAATATTGATTTTGAAATCACATCAAAATATAACCTTGTCACTGATGGATCTTTAAAAGTTCAATCTATTTTGGCTTATGGTCAAAAAGAAGATTATGCTGAATTAGGGGCTTATAAATATGCCAAAGTCGGCGCAAAAGTCGGTTACAAAATGGGATATTGGACACCATATCTTGCCGGTACAGTTGAAGTTCCAGTCTGGCAAAGCGACCGCGATGATAATGAACTTAAATATACAGGAACAGCTGGGTTATATACATACTGCCCAAAAATGAAAGTTTCTGTTGATCATCAATTAAGCGTTGATTATGACGAATGGAATGAAACCCGTCTTTATACATACGGCATTGAAGCGGCTTATCACTTCACAAAGAATGTTGCTTTGAGTGCTTATGGCACATACATCATTGATGGTGAAGAACACAAAACAGATATTCACGGCAACCAAATCGGTTTAAGATTACGCCTTGGATTCTAATTTGAATTTGATTCAAACGAAAACGCCTTCTAAAAAAGAAGGCGTTT
>JAZNVO010000034.1:0-3299 GCA_045592885.1 Alphaproteobacteria bacterium | reverse complement strand
ACCAAAACCATTATGCTTTTTAACGAAAGCGTTGGTATTTCCGGCATTGGCAAAAAGTGAGGAACTTCTCCAAAACGAGAACCGATTGTATCAACATTTAACCCTAAAACAACAGCAATCACTGTTGACAACACCACACTTAACAAATAAAACGGCGAGCGTGGATAACGTTTTTTTAGCAAAACAATGGTTAAGAAAGCCAAAACACTGACCAAAACCGTGCTAAAATTCATTGTGTTTAAATGTGAAAAATATGATTCCCACTTATCAACAAAAGCAGATGGAACCTCTTTGATTTCAAGACCGAATAAGTCTTTAATCTGCGTTGAAATCAAAATTAAGCCAATACCCGCCGTAAAACCCGTTACAACAGGGTATGGAATATATTTAATATATGTTCCAAATCTCAAAGCCCCTGCAATAATTAAGATAAGACCTGCCAAAATCATTGTAATCAACAAACCGGCATATCCGTGCTGAGCCACAACACCCAAAATGATGATGATAAATGCTCCGGTCGGCCCACCGATTTGATATCTTGATCCCCCTAACAATGAAACAAAAAAACCAGCAACCACTGCTGTATATAATCCTTTTGCCGGATCAACACCGGAGGCAATAGCAAATGCCATCGCAAGCGGAATAGACACAACGGCAACTGTTAAAGCTGCAATAGCATCCCGTTTAAAATCATTTTTTGTGTATCTTTTTTTGATAACTTCAAACAATTTTGGAACAAAATGCTTTTTGATTGACTTTTTGATCTTATTTATACCTTTTTCAAACATATTTTGACTCCATTTCACTTAAAAAAATATATAAAAAAAACCACACACTTAAAAACAAATGTGTTTGAATTTTTTTTAACTTTTTGATTTTGGGGTAAATTACTCCTAAAAAAATTATCTGTCAATATAAAAAAAAACATCTTGAGAAAAAAAATAAACACACTATAATTCAAACAAAATTTAAGGAAGGAATAAAGTATTATGTCGAATCAAATCGAATGCGAAGAAAAATTTTTTTGCCCCCACTCGGACAAATTAATTTCTTTTATTTTAAATGAATTATCTTTTGAATTTCAAGAAAAACTCAAAGAAGAAGATGTTTATTTAAAAGATAAAAAAGAACGATATATTCAAAAAGATACCTGTTTAAGAGTTAGAAAAACAAACAATTCTTCTTTAGAGATAACCAGAAAAGTTGCCGTAAATAACGATGAAAGAATCAAAAGCGAAAAAAATATATCACTTCCCGTTAACAAAGAAAAACGTCTTTTTTCTTTGTTAAATCATATGGGAATAACGCCTTATTGCATAGTTTCAAAAAAAAGAAGCATTTATTCCAAAAAAATTGAAAATTTAAGTTATAATATTGTTCTTGACGTCATCAATGATAAAACCGCTTTTCTTGAAATTGAAATAGTAAGCCCAAATTATAACCCCGATTTATCATCAAAACTTCAAGAATTCATCCAAAAATTTCAAAAATTCCCCTTAAAAAAAGCAAATATTAATTATCGAGATTTTGTTTTAAAAGAAAAATAAATCAATATATTATAAAAAAATTCAAAATCATTATTGACAAACAAATATGATTAGGATATATTCTTATTAGTAATTATTATCAATAAGGTTAAAAATGAGCAGAAATACCAAACAAAAAGAACTTGTTTTCGAAGCGCTGCAAAAATTGCCTCATCCAACGGCGCAAGAGGTATATGCTTATGCAAAAGAAAAAAATCCGAATATCAGTTTGGGAACTGTTTATCGCATTTTGGGAAATTTTACCAATGATGAAAAAATCTTACATATAAAAATTGCAAATAATCCAGATCATTATGATTATCAAACTCATCATCATTATCATTTCACTTGCAAAAAATGTTTAAATGTTTATGATATAGATATTCCTTATATGGCAGAATTAAATATGCCGCATAAAGAGTGTTTCATTGAAGATCACAATATTTTATTCAACGGCCTTTGCGCCAAATGTTACCAAAAGGAAGGAAAATAAAATGACAGAAAACTTAAAAGGAACAAAAACAGAAGCTAACTTATGGGCTGCTTTTGCCGGCGAATCACAAGCTCGCAACAAATATACATATTATGCTTCAAAAGCAAAAAAAGAAGGCTATGTTCAAATTGCCAATATTTTTGAAGAAACAGCTAATAATGAAAAAGAACATGCCAAAATCTGGTTCAAACTCTTGCATGAAGGCGACATTCCTCCAACAGGCGAAAATTTAGCTGATGCAGCTGCCGGTGAAAACTATGAATGGACAGATATGTATACTGGTTTTGCCCAAACAGCCAGAGAAGAAGGTTTCACAAAAATTGGCGCTCTTTTCGATATGGTTGGAAAAATCGAAAAAGAACATGAAGAAAGATATCGCAAATTGTTAGCAAATGTTGAAAATGGCCTTGTATTCTCTCGTGACGGAGATGCAATTTGGCAATGTTCAAACTGCGGACATATCGTTATCGGTAAAAAAGCACCGGAAATGTGCCCTGTTTGCTCTCACCCGAAAGCATATTTCCACATCAAAGCTGAAAATTATTAATCAGTCTCTCCCCCAAAGCCCGATTTTAAATCGGGCTTTTTTTTAATTTCTTCGAAGAGGAACCGCTCCTTTGACATCATCAACAACCCGTTTCACATCATCTTGAAAAGTTCTGTCCATTTGATCTAGAATAGTTGTTCCCATTTTTTGTGATGTTTGAACAATGGCATTTTCTTTCATTAACACACTGGGTAATTTATTATCGCTTAAAGAATCAACAAAGGTGATTCCACCCGCCTCTAAATCCTGTTTCACAAATTCTTTTTCTCTTTTATTTTCATAAAACAACACCAGCAAATACAATATTATTAAAGCACCGATTAAATAATATAAAACTTTCATTTTTCCCTCTTTTAATTTTTCTCTTTTCCGTGCGAGCTACTTTTTTAAAAAATTATATCTTCGCCTTGACTTTATATATTTTATTTGCTATAATATTTTGGATATATTTTATGCGTGGAGGATATTCACAATGAAATGGACGTCACTTAACGACCTTCGTGAAAAATTTCTTTCTTTCTTTGAGAGCAAGGGACATCTTCGTCTTAACAGCTTTTCTCTCATACCAAACAATGATAAATCACTTTTGCTTATTAATGCAGGAATGGCACCCTTGAAGAAATACTTTACAGGCGAGCTTGTTCCTCCCAGAAAGAGAGTAACAACCTGTCAGAAATGTATAAGAACTCCCGATATTGATAATGTTGGAAAAACTGCCCGTCACGGAACCTTC